>DASSQJ010000190.1:0-5183 GCA_035702545.1 Phycicoccus sp. | reverse complement strand
CGCGTCCGAGACGGCGACGACCTCGTCGACCTGCGAGGGGTCGTAGGCGGCGGGCCAGAAGTCCTCGCCGACCCCCTCGACGAGGTAGGGGCGGCCGCTCCCGCCGCTGTACACCGACCCCTCCGGGTCGGCGGCGACGACACGCACCCGCCCGGACGGGCGGTCCGCGGAGACCTCACGCAGGTACCGGCCGGCGCCCGAGATCGTGCCGCCCGTGCCGGCGCCGGCGACGAAGTGGGTGACCCGGCCGTCGGTCGCCGCCCAGATCTCGGGGCCGGTCGACTCGTAGTGCGACAGCGGGCCGTTGGGGTTGGAGTACTGGTCCGGCTTCCAGGCGCCGGGGGTCTCCCGGACGAGCCGGTCGGACACCGAGTAGTACGAGTCCGGGTGCTCCGGCGCCACGGCGGTCGGGCAGACGACGACCTCGGCACCGTAGGCGCGCAGCACGTCCCGCTTGTCCTTGGAGACCTTGTCGGGGCAGACGAAGATGCAGCTGTAGCCCTTGCGCTGGGCCACCATCGCGAGCCCGACCCCGGTGTTGCCGGACGTCGGCTCGACGATCACCCCACCGGGCTGCAGCTCGCCCGAGGCCTCGGCGGCCTCGATCATCCTCAGCGCGATCCGGTCCTTCACCGACCCGCCCGGGTTGAGGTACTCCACCTTGGCGAGGACGGTCGCGGCGATGCCCTCCGCCACCGAGCCGAGCCGGACGAGAGGGGTGTTGCCGACGAGGTCGGTGATGTGCTCCGCGTACTCCATCCGGTCATCCTCGCACGCGGGCGGGAGGCCCTCGGACGCACCGATACCGGCTGGCGGCGGGCCGTGCGGAGCCTGCAGGATGGCCCGATGCCCACCACCGACCCGACCCTGCCGACCCCTCCGGTCGACCACCTCGCCGTCAACCGGGCGAACTGGGACGAGCGGGCACCGGCGCACGCGGCCAGCCCCGACTACGCCGTCGAGCGCCTCGTCGCCGACCCCACCCACCTCAGCGACGTCGTCCGGTTCGACCTGCCCCGGCTCGGCGACGTCGCGGGACTGCGCGGGCTCCACCTCCAGTGCCACATCGGCACCGACACCCTCTCGCTCGCCCGGCTCGGCGCCCGGATGACCGGCCTCGACCTGTCGCCCGCCTCGCTCGAGGAGGCGCGCCGGCTCGCCGAGCGGACCGGGACCGCCATCGACTTCGTCGAGGCCGACGTCGCGGCGGCCCCGGACGCCCTCGCCGGCCGGACCTTCGACCTGCTCTACACCGGGATCGGCGCGCTGTGCTGGCTCCCCGACATCGACCGCTGGGCCGAGGTCGTCGCGACCCTCCTCGCCCCGGCTGGCCGGCTCTTCCTCCGCGAGGGCCACCCGATGCTCTGGGCGATGGACGAGGCCGGCGACGGTCCGCTCACCGTGAGGTACCCGTACTTCGAGACGCCCGAGGGCCTCGAGGAGGAGTTCGAGGGCACGTACGTCGAGACGTCGGCCGCGTTCACCGCCAACCGGACCATCTCGTGGAACCACGGGCTCGGCGAGGTCGTCGGCGCGCTCCTGGCCCACGGCCTGGTGCTCACCGACCTCGTCGAGCACCGCAGTGTCCCCTGGGACGCCCTGCCCGGCCGGATGGCCCGGGGCGAGGACGGGGAGTACCGGCTGCTCGAGCACCCGGAGCGGCTCCCGCTGACCTACACCCTGCAGGCCCGCCTGGCCGGGTGAGGGGCGTGGCGGCCCGGCGCGAGCCTGCCGCCCTGCAGTTCAGGGGCGCGACAGCGAGCTGAGGAAGCGTCCCTCGTCGACGACGACGCGCTCCACGGTCCCGCGCGCGAGGAGGCGGTCGTCCTCCGCCGTCGCCTCGACGAGGAACGTCAGGCGCCTGCCGTCGACGGCGGTGACCTCGGCGCGCACCGTGACCCAGTCACCGACGGCGCTCGGCGCGAGGTGCTCGAGCTCGACCCGGGCCCCGACGCTCGTCTCGCCGACGGCGAGGAGGTCGTCGAGGGCGTCGCACGTGACCGCCTCGCACCACGCGAGGAGCCGGGGCGTCCCGAGCACCGGCAGCTCGCCGGACCCGAGCACCACCGCGGTGTCGGCGTCGGTGACGGCGAGCTCGCGCTCGGCCGCGGCGCCGGGCGTCACCTCCATGCGCACATCGTAGGAGGACCACGCGGACCCGGGGAGGGGCGAGCCCCAGCCCCGGCCTGCCCGAACGGAACCGCCGGGTCGCACGGTGGCGTTACCGTGGTGGGTCCACCACGGGAGAGGGATGCTGCCATGGGTCGCGCGCGCCGGGCTCGCAAGATCGCCGCCACCGCCGCGTACGGCGGGGGCGGCGTCGCGGCGGCGGGCGCGGCCCTGGGCGCTCTCGGCTACGTCGTCATCAAGACGGAGGCGGCGCTGGCGCGCCGGGTCATCGGCACCCAGTTCGACGAGTCACCCGACGACAACGGGGTCTACGGCTCGGGGCGCGGCGAGCCGTACGAGGTCGTCGTCATCGGCGACAGCTCCGCGGCCGGGCTCGGCGCGGACGCCCCGCACGAGACGGTCGGGGCCATCGTCGCCAGCGGTGTCGCGGCGATGACCGGGCGGCGGGTGCGGCTGACGAACCGGGCGGTCGTCGGTGCGGAGTCGAGCGACCTCGGGCGGCAGCTCGCGAACGCGCTCGAGGAGGTCATGCGCCCCGACGTCGTCCTCATCATGGTCGGCGCCAACGACGTCACCCACCGGACCGACCGGGCGGTGGCCGTGCGGCACCTCGAGCAGACCGTCCGACGGGTCCGGGCGCTGGGCAGCGAGGTCGTCGTCGGCACCTGCCCGGACCTGGGCACCATCCAGCCGATCCAGCAGCCGCTGCGTGGGCTGATGAAGCGGTGGTCGCGCGACCTCGCCGCCGCCCAGACCGTCGCGGTCGTCGAGGCGGGGGGACGCACGGTGTCGCTCGGCGACCTCCTCGGCTCGGAGTTCGCGGAGTCACCCCACGAGATGTTCAGCCGCGACCGGTTCCACCCCTCGGCCGCCGGCTACGCGCGGGCTGCGGCGGCGCTGCTGCCCACGGTGGCCGCAGCCCTGCGCGTCTGGGGCGGGGCCGACACCGAGGACCGCGCCCCTGAGCCCCGCCGCGGGGAGGGCATCGGGCCCGTCGCCGTCGCCGCGGGCCAGGCGGTCCGGGAGGCCGGGGCGGAGGTCTCCCCCACCGAGGTCGCCGGGCAGAGCCGCGGGCCTCGCGGCCGGTGGGCCGTGCTGCGCCGTCGGCGCCCCGGTCCGCTGCCGCCGGCCGTCGACCCGGTACCCGACGAGGAGCCGGCCGACGCGGCCAGCAGCCAGGGCGACGACGCCGGGCCGGTCCCGGGCTGAGCGGCCCCGTTCGGGATCAGTCGGGGGCGACGATGGCCTCGAGCTCGACCTCGACCTTCCAGCGCTCGTCGACGAGGCCGGCGACGAGGACCATCGTGCTCGCGGGGCGGATCTCGCCGAAGATCTCGCCGTGGACGCTCGACACCGCGTCGATGACGTCGTGGTCGGTGATGAAGTGACGGGTCCGGATGACGTCCTCCGGCCGGCCGCCCAGCTCGGCCAGGGCGCCGAGGGCGATCTCCCAGCAGCGCCGCGTCTGCTGGGCGGGGTCCATGCTGACGTGACCGTCGGCGTTGATGGGGGCGGTCCCCGAGACCGCGATGTGCTGGCCGACGCGGACCGCGCGGGAGAACCCGACGCTTCCCTCGTACGGCGACCCTGACGAAGCGAGGCTGCGCGTGGTGTCCATGGCCTCATCCTGCCGTCCCCGGGGCGCGGGCACGACCCCCACGCCGGACCGGCCGGGGAGACGGACCCCACAGTGCCGGGCCGGTTCCCGTTCCGGGGTCCAGCGCCTACGCTGGGACGGCCAGTGAGCGAGCGCTTAGCGACCCTCGTCGGGTCCGCGCCGCCCCCGACCCAGGAGGATCCCGTGACCGAGGCCGTCATCGTCGCCACCGCCCGTACCCCCATCGGCCGCGCCTTCAAGGGCTCGCTGCGCGAGATCCGGCCGGACGACCTCTCCGTGCAGGTCGTCACGGGCCTGCTCGACAAAGTGCCCGCCCTGGACCCGACGACGATCGACGACCTCTACTGGGGGTGCGCCGACCCCAGCGACAAGCACGGCTCCAACATGGCGCGTGTCATCGCGGTGCTCGCCGGCATGGACCACCTGCCCGCCGCGACGGTGAACCGCTTCTGCGCGAGCTCGACCCAGACGATGCGGATGGCCTTCCACGCGATCAAGGCCGGCGAGGGCGACACCTTCGTCGTCGGTGGGGTGGAGTGCGTCTCGCAGTACACGAGCTTCGCCGGGGCCGGTGGCAGCGACCTCGAGAACCAGAACCCCCTCTTCGCGGACGCCGCGGCGCGCGCCGCGGAGATGGCGCGCACCAACGCGACGTGGAGCGACCCCCGCGAGGAGGGCCGGCTGCCCGACGTCTACCTGGCCATGGGCCAGACCGCCGAGAACGTCGCCACCCTGCGCGGGGTATCCCGCCGGCGCCAGGACGAGTGGGGCGTCACGAGCCAGAACCGCGCCGAGAAGGCCATCGCCGACGGCTTCTTCGCCCGCGAGATCCTGCCGGTCACCGTGCCCGACGGGACCGTGGTGTCGACCGACGACGGGCCGCGGGCCGGCGTGACGCTCGAGGCGGTGCAGGGACTCAACCCCGTCTTCCGGGAGAACGGCACGGTCACGGCCGGAAACTGCTGCCCGCTCAACGACGGGGCGTCCGGTGTCGTCGTCATGAGCGACACCCGGGCGAAGGAGCTCGGGCTCACCCCGATCGCCCGCATCGTGTCGACCGGGGTGACGGGCCTGTCGCCGGAGATCATGGGCCTCGGCCCGGTCGAGGCGTCGCGGCAGGCGCTGGCCCGGGCCGGGATGACCATCGACGACATGGACCTGTACGAGATCAACGAGGCGTTCGCCGCCCAGGTGCTGCCGAGCGCCGACGACCTCGGGATGGACCTCGACAAGCTCAACGCCCACGGCGGCGCGATCGCGCTCGGCCACCCCTTCGGGTCGACCGGCACGCGGATCATGACGACGCTGCTCAACGGCCTCGAGGCCCGCGACGGCCAGTTCGGGCTCGAGACGATGTGCGTCGGCGGCGGCCAGGGGATGGCCATCATCGTCGAGCGCCTTTCCTGACCCCCGCACCTCCCTCGACTTCTTGCTG
>DASSQJ010000189.1:0-10176 GCA_035702545.1 Phycicoccus sp. | reverse complement strand
ATCAAGCACGTCGGCGGCCAGCACCACGACCTCGACCCGTACCTGCTCCCGATGGTGCTCTGCGCGGACGCGGTCCTCGACGGCGAGGCGCTCATCGGCGACCCCACCGAGGGCGCGCTCATCGTCCTCGGTGCCAAGGGCGGGCTCGACATCACCGACACCCGGGAGGCCCACCCGCGCGTGACCGAGGTCCCCTTCGACTCCGACTACAAGTTCATGGCGACCTTCCACGACATGACCGCCGACGACGGCACCCCGGTCGTGCGGTGCTACGTCAAGGGCGCCCCCGACGTCCTCATCGCCCGGGCCGGCTCGGTCCGCGCCCCGGACGGCACGCTGACGCGGATCACCGACGACAACCGGCACCTGGCCCTCGAGGCGAACGACCGGATCGCCGCGGCCGGCCAGCGCGTCATGGTCGTCGCCCAGCGCGACCTCGACCCCGCCGTCGTCGCGGCGGCCCCTGACGCCAAGGACCTCGTCGAGGACCTCACCCTGCTCGCCATGGTCGGCATCGTCGACCCGCCCCGGCCCGAGGCCCGCGCCGCCATCGCCGAGTGCCACGCGGCCGGCATCCGGGTCCGGATGATCACCGGCGACCACGCGACGACGGCGGCGGCGATCGCCGGCGAGCTCGGCATCGAGGGCCGGGCGATCACCGGCGCGCAGTTCGCGTCGATGAGCGACGCCGACCTGCTCGCCGAGATCGACGAGATCGGCGTCGTCGCCCGGGTCGCCCCGGAGGACAAGGTGCGCCTCGTCCGGCTCCTCAAGGAGAAGGGCAACATCGTCGCGATGACCGGGGACGGGGTCAACGACGCCCCGGCGCTCAAGACCGCCGACATCGGGGTCGCGATGGGCATCACCGGCACCGAGGTCTCCAAGGAGGCCGCGGTGATGATCCTCACCGACGACAACTTCGCGACGATCGTGGGAGCGGTCTCCTACGGGCGCCGGCTCTACGACAACCTCCTCAAGTACCTCCGCTTCCAGATGTCGACCCTCGTCGCGTACATCGCGATCTTCGTCGGCGCCGGCATCCTCGGCATCGCGAGCGGCGCCCCGCTGAACCCGCTGCAGATCCTCTGGATCAACATGGTCATCGACATCCCGCTCGCCATCGCGCTCGGCTTCGACGAGCCGAGCCGGGGGCTCATGGCCCGGCCGCCGCGGCCCGTCGACGCCCCCGTCCTCAGCCGGGCGAACTGGGTGCGGCTGTGCATCCAGGGCGCCGTGATGACGATCGGCTCGCTCGCCGCCTACCAGGTCGGGGACAACCTCGGCGACGCCGTCCTCGCCTCGACGATGCTCCTGACCACGCTGTCGCTGTTCCACCTCGCCGCCGCGCTGCTCTCGCGGGACCAGCTCAACACGATCTTCGACCGCGACGCCGTCCCGGCGACGCTGCAGATGCGTCGCTACGGCCTCGCTGCGCTGGGGATCGTCCTCGTCACCTCGCTCGGCATCCTCCAGGCGATCTTCGACACGACCTCGCTCACCCTCGGCCAGTGGGGCATCTGCGTCGGCATCGCGCTCTCGATCGTCGTCGTCGAGGAGGTCGTCAAGCTCGTCCTGCGGCGCCGCAGCCGGGGCCGTGACGACGTCGTGGCCGTCCCCGAGCTCGTCGCGACCCCCATGGCGGCCTGAGCAGCACCCCATCCCGGCCGGCACCCACCGACCCCGACCCGAAGGAGAGGCCGATGACGACCTTCACCGTGTGGAAGTTCGAGACGCCCGACGGCGCGAAGCGGGCCATGACAACCCTGCGTGAGGCGGAGGCCGACGGCCTGGTCACCGTCGTCGACCACGCGATCGTCTCGTGGCCGGAGGGACGGTCCAGGCCGAAGTCCCGGCACACCCGCGACGCCGCGGCGAAGCGGACGGCGTGGGGCGCCCTCTGGGGCGTCGTCGCCGGGGCGCTGTTCTTCATCCCCGTCGCGGGCGCGGTCGCCGGGGCCGCGGTCGGAGCGCTCAGCAAGTCCCTCGAGGGCACCGGCATCACCAAGGCGGACCTCGAGACGATCCGCACCGAGGTCACCGAGGGGACCTCGGCCCTCTTCCTCGTCACCGAGGCCGGTGACCTGGACCAGCTCGGCGATAGGCTCCGCGGGATGAACAAGACCCTCGTGAGCACGAACCTCACCGATGCCGAACGGGCCGTCCTCGTCGAGACCTTCGGGGGCTAGCACGTCCGGCACGGCGGCCGACCCGGCCGGTGACGGCCACCCCGGGCCGCCACCGCCGGACCCGCTGGGCCTGGTGAGCCGCGCCGAGGGGGCGATCATCGGGACCGTCGTCTCCGCGGCCGTCATCGCCTACGGCGTCGGCAAGTTCGAGACGACCCTCGGGCTGGTCCTCGCCATCCTCGCGACGGTCGCCGTCTACTGGCTGGCGCACCTGCACGCGGTGACGCTCGCCGAGTCGCTGACGCACGCCCACCACCCCCTCCGCGCCTTCAAGGCCGCCGCCGCCGAGACCTGGCCGGTCGCCGGCGCCGCGGTCGTGCCCATCGCCGTCCTCGCCGTCGCGACCCTCCTCGGGGCCGACCAGTCGACCGCGGCGTGGTGGGCGCTCGGCGCCACCGTCCTCCTCCTCGCGGGGTACAGCCACCTCGCGGCGCGCCGCGGGGGCATGGGGCCGTGGGGGCAGGCCCTCGGGGCGCTCGTCGGGGCGCTCCTCGGCGTCCTCGTCGCCCTGCTCAAGGTCGCGCTCCACTGATCCGCCGGTCGCCGGGCGGGGCGCGAGCCGGACCGGTTTGGTCGTTGACCCGCCGCTGTGGAACGGTGGCCCCATGCCCGGCCTGTCGACCGATGCGGTCCTCGAGCTCATCCGGGAGGTGGCCGCCGAGGTCATCACCCCACGGTTCCGCTCGCTCTCCGGCGGCGAGGTGATGGAGAAGAACCCCGGCGACCTCGTCACCGTCGCCGACCACGAGGCCGAGGGGCTCATCACCGAACGGCTCCTCGGCGCGTACCCCGGGGCCGTCGTCCTCGGGGAGGAGGCGTTCTCCGCCGACCACACCCTCATGGACCGGTACCTCGCCGCGGACCACGCCTTCACCGTCGACCCGGTCGACGGGACGAAGAACTTCGTCCACGGGTCGCCCGACCACGCGGTGATGGTCGCCGAGGTCGTCGGCGGGGTCACGACCCGCGCCTGGGTGCACCAGCCGGAGCACGGGGTGTCCTGGGTCGCCGAGTCAGGGGCAGGCACGTGGCGCGACGGGGAGCGGATGGCGACCCGGCCGGTGGCTGAGGGGCGCGAGCCGCTGGGCGTGACCTCGATGTGGTCGTTGCGCGGTCACGCGCTCGAGGGCATGGCCCCGATGCGGCTGTCGTAGGTGTGCTGCGGCGTCGACTATCCCCGGCTCATCGAGGGCGCGACCGACTACATCCTCTACTCGCGCTCGAACCCGTGGGACCACGCGCCGGGCAGCCTGCTCGTCACCGAGGCGGGCGGCAGCATCGTCCACCCCGACGGGACCCCGTACGGACCGCGGTCGACGCGCCCCGGCCTCGTCGTGGCCGTCGACCCGCACACGTGCTCCGCCGTGCAGCGGCGCGCCGAGTCCGTCTTCGCCCGGGCCTGACCGCAGCCGAGGCCGGCTTTCGCCCGGCGGGTCGAGGTGGACGCGCCCGGCTTTCCGTGCAGGACCACCTCGACCGGAGTGACACCCCTGGCAGGTCGAGGTGGATGCGCGCGGCTTTCCGCGCAGGATCACCTCCACCGAGAGACACCGCCGCGGGTCAGGACGGGCGCACCAGCCACACCCTGATCGGCAGCGGGTCGGTCCCGTCCGGGCGGTGCTCGAGGGCGTGCTCGTCCTCGCGGACGACGATGTCGGTGACCTGCTCCCCCCGGAACCCGAGGCCGTCGATGGCGTCCGCGGAGTCAGCGGCGAGGAGCACGACCCGGCCGCCGGCACCCTCGACCCCGGAGCGCACCGCCGCGACGGTGCGGGCCAGCGCATCGGGGTCGCGCCGAGCGGCGGCCGTCACGGAGAGCGCCGGTTCGCCGCACATCCCCCGGACCACCTGGGGCCACTCGTTGGCCGCGCGCGCGTCGACGGCGAGGACGACGTCACCCGGCCCGAGGTAGGAGCAGAGGGTGTCGACGGCTGCGAGGGACCCTCGCTCGACGCCGCCCGACCGGTGCGGCCAGGTCGCGGCGACGGCCGGGACGGCGAGGGCCACGAGGACGGCCGCCGCCGCCACCGCGCCCCCGGCCGGCCACGCCCGCGGGCGCCGCCGCGCCAGCCAGGCCGCCGCGACGACGTCGAGGACGACGACGAGCGGGAGCGCGACGAGCAGCCTCCGGTCCGCCCACGGGTGGTCCGGGGTGATGCCCGGTCGCAGCAGGGTGAGGGCGGTCGACCCGGCCGCGACGAGAAGGGCCGGGAGCCACGCCACCATCCGGCCGCGGCCGAGCTCGAGAAGGGCCCGGCGCACGAGCGCGGCCAGGGCGACGAGGGCGACGAGGAGGGCGACCGGCCCCACCCACCACGCGAGCCAGGCGACCGTCTGCTCGGCGTAGGTCCGGCCGCCGTCGACCGGCAGGCCCTGCCGGCCCTGCATCCCGGCGACGTAGCGGGAGCCCGGGTCGGTCGGGTCCTGGCGGACCACCTGCCAGAGCGGACGGCTCGCGAGGTAGACCCCGAGGAGGACGACGGCGGCCGCGGCGGCGTCGGGGAGGCGCCGGACGAGCCCGGCCGGGAGCCGACGCCCCCGCCGCCACAGGACGAGCCCACCCCAGGACAGGCCCGCGAGGGCCACCCCGAGCGCGACCAGCGGGACGAGGCTGCCCGCGATGTCGCCGAGGTAGCGCGGGGAGAGGGCCAGGGCCGCGGCGGCCGCGACGGCGAGGGAGCCACCGAGCCCGGCGAGGAACGGTCGCACCCAGCGGGCCCCGAGGGCGGCGGCGACGGCGAGGGCCGGCAGGACGAGGACGACCTCGCGCAGGGCGTCGACGCGGACCAGCCCCGTCCCCCCGAGGAGGACCCCGGCGAGCAGGCCGAGCCGGGCGGATGCCGCCGCGTCCGAGCGCTCCCTCCCGGCGAGGGTCACGGCGAGCAGCGCCGCGGTGAGGGTGAGCAGGGCGAGCGGCTCCGAGTACGTCGCTCGGGCGGTGTGGACGACCGGGAACAGCACGCCCGTCAGCCCGGCGGCCGCGACGCCCCACCAGGGACCCACGGCACCGGAGACGAGCAGCCCGAGGGCGAGCAGCGCGAGCCCGGACGCGACCGCCGGCAGCACCATCGCCGGGCGGGCGCCCCCGGCCCACCACCCGAGGCCGTAGACGACCGCGGGGGCGACGACGAACTGCGGCTGGACCGCCGGGGCGGCCGGGGTCCCGACCTCGTAGAACGCCGGGCTGGCGAGCGTCACCCCGTCGAGGGCCAGCACGTCCGGTCCGCCGAACGGCGCCGGGTCGACCGGGACGACCCGGGTGTGCGTCGTCGCCAGGCTGACCGCGGCCTGGAGGTTGCTCGCGGCGTCCCGGCGCGGGAGCACCTGCTCGGAGTGCGTCGCCGCCGTCCACGCGGTGAGCGCGGTGACGACCCCGACGAGGGCGAGGGCGGCGCTCCTGGGGAGGTCCACGCCGGGCGCGCGGCGGACGGCCCATCCCGCCAGCGCACCGAGGACGACCGCGACCGGCCACCCGACCCACGGCGACCACCACCCCAGCCCCCCGAGGAGGGCACCGGCCGCGGAGACGAGGACGACCCACAGGGCCGCGCCGAGGACCGCCACCGTCGGGGCCCGCCGGCTCACGACCCGGGGCCGGCGGGGAAGGGGCGGCCGCTCATGGGTCGAGAGCCTAGTGTCCGCACGGGTCGCCCCCGCCCCGCCGCAGACGGGACGGCGCGGGTAGGTTGGCCGGGTGCCGAGCCGTTCCCCGGGCGCCGCCCTCCTCGACCGTCTCGTCGCCGCCGACCCCGGCCGGCCGCGGGTGACGGTCTACGACGACACCGACGGGCCCGCACGCGACGAGCGGGTCGAGCTGTCCGCGCGGGTCCTCGCGAACTGGGTGGCCAAGGCGGCGAACCTGCTCCAGGAGGAGCTCGACGCCGGCCCCGGGACGGTCGTGCGCCTCGCCCTCCCGCCGCACTGGCGCACCCTGTACTGGGCGCTCGCGACGTGGGCCGTGGGCGCCTGCGTCGAGGTGCCGGACGCGGAGGGGGCCGGCTCGGCGGACGTCGTCGTCACCGACGACCCGGACCGCGTCGACGAGGCGCCCGCGGCCGTCGTCGTCACCCTGCCCGCCCTCGCCCGCGCCGCGGCCGTGGCCGTTCCGGCAGGGGCGGTCGACGAGGCCCGCGAGCTCGCGACGTACGCCGACGTCCTCGACCCGTGGCAGGCGCCCGGAGCCGACGCCCCGGCGCTGCGGGGGCCCGAGGGGGTCACTCGCTATGCCGACCTCGTCCCGGTCCCGGGCAGCCCGGGCCGCTGGCACACGGCGACGACCGACACCGCCGCCTTCCTCCGGTTGGCGCTCGAGGCCTTCGCCGCCGACGGCTCGGTGGTCCTCACCCGCGGGGCGCCGACCGCGGAGGTCCTCGCCCGCCGCCTCGAGGCGGAGGGCGTCACCGCCTCCGGGTGACCTGCGAGGTCAGCGCTCGATGGCCTTCCACGTCAGCGTCGCGACGACGCCGGTCTGGGCGAGCTTCGCGGCCTTCTGGGCCGCCTTGACCCGGGCCTCGGTCGCCGCGCCGAACACCCCGTCGACGGCCAGCCCGCCGAGGGCCTTCTGGAGCGCCTTGACGGCGGTGCCGCTCGACCCGCGCTTGAGGACGACGTTCCAGTAGGGCAGCAGCGGGTGCGCCCGGCGCTCCAGGGCGTCCCACGTGGCGCGGTCGACGACGCCGGTGGCCGACAGCCGGGCGCTGGTCTGGAAGGACCGCACGCGAGCCTCCGTGGCGGAGCCGAACTGGCCGTCGATCGCGAGGGCGCCGAGGGCGCGCTGGAGGGTCTTCACGGCCGCGCCGCTCGAGCCGCGGCGCAGCGTCGTCGCCTTGAGGGTCGTGAACTCCGTCGTCGTGCTCGCCGTCGTGACGCCCGAGGGCTTCGGGGTGGTGGGCACCGGGGTGGCCGCCGGCGCCGTCGGGGCGACCCCCATGAGCGCCTTCCAGACGCCGGCGTCGACGACGCCGGTCACGGCGAGGCGCTTGCTCTTCTGGTACGCCTTGACCCGGGCCTCGGTGAGGGGGCCGAACGAGCCGTCGACGGTGAGGCCGCCGATCGCCTTCTGCAGGGCCGTGACCGCCTCGCCCTTGGACCACAGACGGAGGGTGAGGGTCGCGTACTTCGCGAGCGGGCTCGTCGTCGTCGGGGTCTTGCTCCCCGCAGGGGCCGACGTCGACGTGCCGCCCGTCGACGTGCCGCCCGTCGCCGGGGCAGCGGTCCCCATCAGGGCGTTCCACACCTTGGAGTCGACGACACCGGTGACGGCCAGGCCCTTGCTCTTCTGGTACGCCTTGACCCGGGCCTCGGTGAGGGGGCCGAAGACACCGTCGGCGACGAGGCCGCCGATCGCCTTCTGCATCGCGGTCACCGCCGCACCCTTCGAGCCGAGCTTCAGGGTCAGGGAGGCGTACGCGGCGAGTGGGCTCTTCGTCGTGCCGGAGGACACCGACCCGGCCGTCGAGCCGCCGGTGGACCCCGACGTCGACCCGCTCGAGCCGCCCTTCGCGGGCACGAGCTTGAGGGCGACCATCTTGGCCCACGTCGCGTCGTCCGCGGCCTTGGTCGCCGGCACACCGTTCTTGGACTGCCACGTCCCGAGGGCGGCGGCGGTCAGCGGCCCGAAGGCCCCGTCCGGCTCGGCCCCGATGACCTTCTGGAGGGTCACGACGTCCGCGCCCTTCGACCCCTGGGCCAGGTACGGGTAGCCGCTCGAGGTGACCACCGGCGCGGGCGGCGGGGTCGTCGTCAGGGGGCCGGTGAGGTAGCTCGTCAGCGCCCGACCGGTCCACCACGAGGTCCGCTCGTAGGCCCCGTCCCACGTGAAGGAGAAGTGGATGTGGTCGGTGTGCGGCACCGCGCCGTAGTACGGCTGCCACGCCTCCGCGGGCTTCCAGGCGAACCACTGCTGCCGGTTCCAGATGATGTAGTTGATGCCGAAGCGGCGTGCCATGGCGCCGGGGCGCCCCTCGGCGTCCGGGGCGCTCAGCCAGCGGGTCAGCGCGTTGCCGAGCGCGAGCTGGGCCGGGTCGTTGGCGTTGAGCATCCAGTCCAGGGCCCGGCCCTCACCGTGCTCGGCGGCGCACTTGCGCAGCGTCCCGTACGAGTGCGTCCCGTAGGTGGCGTTGAGGAGCTTGGCGAACGCGATGACCCCCGGCTGGGTCTCGGTGAGGCAGCGGGTGCCCTTCTGGTAGGGGATGACGACGTCGAGGCCGCTCGGCAGGGGCCGGGTCGGCTTCGGGAACGGAACCGTCGCCGCCCCGGCGCCGCCCGCGACGAGCGGGAAGGCGATGACGGAGGCCGAGATCGCGCCGACGGTGCGCGCTGCGCGGCGCGACGGCAGGTTGGGCAGGGACAGGGACACGGCGAGAGCTCCTCGGACAGGCGGCGTCGTGCAGGGGGTGCGACGCGCCCGGCGCGCCCTTGGTCACAGACGTCACATCCGTCACCGCTGGATCACCGGGCACACCTGTTCTCCCACCGGCGCGTGCGAGGGCGCAAGCAGTTCGCCCGAATTACAGACGTGTACTTCCCGAGGTCCGGCCGAACGGACGACCCCGCAGGTCAGCGGCCCTGCGAGCGAGCCCGGACCGGCACCCGTGGCGGGACCCCCGTCCCCCTCCACTAGGGTGCCGAGCATGGACAAAGTCGTCGCCACACCTGCCGAGGCCGTGGCCGGGATCGCCGACGGGGCCACCCTCGCCGTCGGCGGGTTCGGCCTCTGCGGCATCCCGTCGGTCCTCATCGCCGAGCTCCACGCCCGCGGGGTCAAGGACCTCGAGGTCGTCTCCAACAACTGCGGGGTCGACGACTGGGGCCTGGGCGTCCTCCTCGGCTCGCGGCAGATCCGCCGGATGGTCTCCTCGTACGTCGGCGAGAACAAGGAGTTCGCGCGGCAGTACCTCGAGGGCGAGCTCGAGGTCGAGCTGACCCCGCAGGGCACCCTCGCCGAGCGGCTGCGCGCCGGCGGCGCCGGCATCCCCGCCTTCTACACCCCGACCGGGGTCGGCTCGCAGGTCGCCGACGGCGGCCTGCCGTGGCGCTACGACCACGAGGGCAACGTCGCGGTGGCCTCCCCCGCCAAGGAGGTCCGGGTCTTCGAGCGCGACGGGGTCGAGCGCGAGTACGTGCTCGAGCACGCCATCGTCGCCGACTTCGGGCTCGTGCGCGCCTGGAAGGGCGACCGGCACGGCAACCTCGTGTTCAACAAGAGCAGCCGCAACTTCAACCCGCTCGCGGCGATGGCCGGCAGGGTCACCATCGCCGAGGTCGAGGAGCTCGTCGAACCCGGCGAGCTCGACCCCGACACCGTGCACCTGCCCGGCATCTACGTGCAGCGGGTGCTGCCGCTCACCCCCGAGCAGGCGGCCGACAAGCACATCGAGCGACGCACGGTGACCCCGGCGGCCGACGCCACGAGCAAGGAGTCCTGAGCATGCCCCTGACCCGTGAGCAGATGGCCGCCCGCGCCGCCGCCGAGCTCGAGGACGGCGCCTACGTCAACCTCGGCATCGGCCTGCCGACCCTGGTTCCCAACTACGTACCCGACGACGTCGAGATCGTGCTGCAGTCCGAGAACGGCATCCTCGGGGTGGGGCCCTACCCCACCGACGACGCCGTCGACCCCGACCTGATCAACGCCGGCAAGGAGACCGTCACGGTGCGCCGGGGCGCGTCGTACTTCGACTCGGCCACATCGTTCGGGATGATCCGCGGCGGCAAGGTCGACGCGGCCATCCTCGGCGCCATGCAGGTCTCCGCCGGCGGCGACATCGCCAACTGGATGATCCCCGGCAAGATGGTCAAGGGGATGGGCGGGGCGATGGACCTCGTGCACGGCGCGAAGAAGGTCGTCGTGCTCATGGAGCACGTCGCCAAGGACGGCTCGCACAAGATCGTGCAGGAGTGCTCGCTCCCGCTCACCGGTAAGGCGGTCGTGCAGCGGATCATCACCGACCTCGCCGTCATGGACGTCACCGACGACGGCCTCGTCCTG
>DASSQJ010000188.1:0-3921 GCA_035702545.1 Phycicoccus sp. | reverse complement strand
GGCGGCGGCGGCGCCCACCCCGCGTCCCCGACACCCCCGCAGCCCTCCCCGATGACCGTCAAGGAGACCCAGTGACACCCACCACGCCCACGGTCACGATCGGCCTGCCGGTGTACAACGGCGAGCGCTACCTGCGCGAGTCGCTCGACAGCCTCCTCGCCCAGACGTACAAGGACTTCGAGCTGATCATCTCGGACAACGCCTCGACCGACTCGACCGCCGAGATCTGCCGGGACTACGCCGAGAGCGACCCGCGCATCCGGTACATCCGCCAGCCGGAGAACATCGGTGCCGGGCCCAACCACAACCTCCTGCCGACGCTGGCACGTGCGCCGTACTTCAAGTGGGCCTCCCACGACGACGTCTACGACCCGCGCCTCGTCGAGCGCTGCATGGAGGTGTTCGCGGAGCACCCGGAGGCGGCCCTCGTCAGCTGCTGGGACGCCCGCATCGACCCCGAGGGCAACCACCTGCGGGACTCGCCGTACCGGCTCGACACGTCCAACCCCTCGCCGGCCCTCCGGCTGCGCAGCCTGCTGCACACCCAGGGCGGCGACGACTTCTACGGCGTCATCCGCACCGACGTCCTGCGCCGGCTCGGCCCGCACCACAGCTACTTCAACGCCGACCGGGTCTTCGTGGCCGGGCTGGCCCTCTACGGGCCTTTCTACCAGGTCCCCGAGGTCCTCTACTTCCGGCGGGAGCACCCGAGCCGGCTGAGCCGCGCCTCGACCCGGGACCGGGCCGCCGGGATGGACCCGTCGCGACGCAGCCGCCTCCGCCATCCGGCAGTGCGCCTCTACGCGGAGTACGTGGCGGGCTACTTCCAGACCATCCGCAAGGCGCCGCTGAGCGCAGGGGACCGGTGGCGGTGCAACGTCGAGGTGGTCCGGTGGGCCGGCTCGGTCGCCGCGCGCATCGGCCGCACCCGTCAGCTCCACAGCGAGGTGGAGTGAGCCCCAACCGGACCCCGGCGCCGGTGCGCGTCGGACTCTACGGCTTCTTCGGCATGGGCAACCTCGGCAACGAGGGGTCCCTCGCCGCGGTGCTCGCCCACCTGCGTGCCCACCACCCGGACGTCGAGGTCGTCTGCTTCGGCGCCGACCCCGTCCAGGTGGAGCGGGAGCACGGCATCCCGGGGCGACGGCTGATGGCCTACCGGGCGGCCCCCGGCGACCGCCGGCCGGTCACCCAGCTCCGGAAGGTCCTCGGCCGCGTGTGGGACCTGCCGAGGACGGCCGGTCTCGTCGGCAGCGTCGACGTCCTCGCCGTGCCGGGCACCGGCGTGCTCGAGAGTCGGTTGATGTCGACGCCGTGGGGGCTTCCCTACTGGATGGCGGTGGCGTTCACCGTGAGCCGGGTCCGTCGCCGCCCGGCGGCGCTGGTGAGCGTCGGCGCCGAGCCGGCCACCCGCCGGTCGACCCGGCTGCTCATGGCCCGGACCATCCGGGCGGCCCGCCACGTGAGCTACCGCGACGAGTCCTCGAGGGCGGCCGCGGCATCCATGGGCACGACCGGACGGCCGGGCACCGTCGCGCCCGACGTCGCCTTCCTCCTCCCCGACCCGGTCGGGGTGCCGGTCCGCCCGGGCCACGTCGCCGTCGGCGTCATGACCTTCCTCGGGGGCGCCGACGACCCCGGGCGGGGGGAGGAGGTCCTGGACCGGTACGTCGAGCGGATGACCGAGGCGCTCACCCGCCTCGTCGGCCGCGGCCGGACCGTCACCCTCCTCGTCGGGGATCGCGCCGACGTCGTTCTGGCCGAACGCCTCGAGGCCGCGGTGCGGCGACGCTGCCCGGACGCCGGCCCCGCTGCGGTGACGACGAGCCGGGCCGACGACCTCGCGGGCCTCATGGCCGAGATGGCGGCCGCCGAGGTCGTCGTCGCCTCGCGGTTCCACAACGTCATCTGCGCCCTCAAGGCGGCCCGGCCCGTCGTCTCCCTCGGCTACGCCGGCAAGAACCGGGTCCTCCTCGAGCAGTTCGGGCTCGTCGGGTTCGACCAGCCGATCGACGACGTCGACGTCGACCGGCTGGTCGCCGACGTCGAGGACCTCGCCTCCCGCTCGGCCGAGCTGGGCGCGGCGGTCGCTGCCGCGCGGGACGCCGTCGAGGCCCGTGCGGCGGAGCACGTCGAGGCCGTGTGCGAGGCGCTGCTCAGCGCGGCGCCTCGACAGGGACGTCGGCGCCGGAGCGGGTGAACGGCAGGCGCACCGCGACCGAGAGGGTGACGAGCCCGACGAGGAGGCCACCGAGGACGTCGGTGAACCAGTGCGCCGTCTGCACGAGGAGAGCCCACGCCATGACGCCGGTCACGAGTGCCACGAGGAGCCACGCGAGGACCCCCGGGCGGCGCCGCACGAGCAGGGCGACGCACCCCGCCGCCACGAGGAGCGTCGCGACGTGTCCCGAGGGGTAGCTGCCGCCGAGGGTCCCGAGCTCGCCGTGGGTGTCCGCGCGACCGACGGTGAGCTTGAGGCCCGTGACGAGGGCGAGGAGGACGCCGAGGGTCGCACCGACGGAGAGCAGCGGCCACCAGGACCGTCGCGCGACGGCGGCGACGAGGGTGGCGAGGCCGAGCAGCACCAGGGTCACCGGCGGCCGCAGGCCCTCGACGACGAGGTCCACCCTCATCTGGAGGTCCCCCCAGTGGTCACCGGGCCGGAACAGCTCCCGCACCCGCTCGTCGAGCGCGTCGGTGACCCCGGTCGCGACGAGGGCGGAGAGGCCGACGAGGGCGACCAGCGCCACCAGGCCCACCGCGGTGGCCACCCGGTGGCGGTCGGGCGGCTGTTCGGCGGTGGTCACGGGCGCACCGGGTGCTCCACCGCGAACCGGTAGATGTCGAGGAGGCGGGCGGTGCTCACCTCGCGGGTGAAGCGCTGCGCGTAGGTGCGCCGGCCGGCGGCCCCCATCGCCGTGATCCGGTCGGGCTCGGCCTCGACGGCCGCGATGGCGTCCGCGAGGTCGCGTGCGGAGTTGGGGCGGACGAGGACGCCGTCGCACCCGTCGGTGACGAGCTCCGGGAAGGAGCCGGCGGCCGGCGCGATGGGCGCGACGCCTGCGGCCATCGCCTCGACCGCGACCAGCCCGAAGGTCTCCTCCCACTGCGAGGGGACGAGGACGGCGAGCGAGCGTGCGACGACGTCGGTGACCTCGGCCCGCGGCAGGAGCCCCAGCACCTCGACCTCCGGGCGGTCCAGGGCCCAGCGGCGCAGGTCGTCCTCGAGCGGGCCCCCGCCCGCCACCCGCAGCCGGAGCGACGTGGCGGGGAAGCGGTGCCGTAGGTCGTCCCACGCCGCCATGAGCAGCGGCACGCCCTTGGCGGCGTCGAGCCGCCCGACGTAGGCGACCGCGTGCTCGCGCCGGGGGAGCGACACCTGGGGCTCGGGCACGAAGTTGTGCTTGACGAAGACGCGCTCGTGGGGGAGCCCGAGGGGCGCCATGAGGTCGCGGTGGGCGGCGGAGATGAAGACGTGGGCGGAGACGAGCCGGCGCCACAGGTCCCGGTTCGCCAGGTTGCCGAGGACGACCGGCGCCGTCGCGAGGCGACTGCCCCGGTAGCAGCCGTGGAGGAGGGCGGGGCCGCCGCGGGCCGACGCGCAGTCGTGGCACGGGCGCTCGTCACGGAAGAAGTCACCGCTGGCGCAGAGCAGCTTGTAGTTGTGGAAGGTCGCGACGACGGGGACGCCGGCGTCGCTGCACGCCTGGAGCACCGAGGGGCTGAGCAGCGGGAAGGTGTTGTGGACGTGGACGACGTCGGGACGCACCCGGCCGAGCAGGCGGGCGAGGTCGCGACGCACCCCGGGGTTCCGGATGCTCCGAACCGGGAGGGCCGCCTTGGCGGCGAGCGACCAGCCGGCGATGTCGTCGCTGTGCCGCTCGAAGGGGTGGACCTCGTGGCCGGCGGCGCGCAGGGCCT
>DASSQJ010000187.1:0-2062 GCA_035702545.1 Phycicoccus sp. | reverse complement strand
GGGTCGCCGTCGCCGCGTCGGCCGAGGCGCTGTCCTGCTCGTCGCCCGACCGTGGGGCCTCGTCGGCGACGGTCCGCCTCGCCTCGGGCTGACCCGGCGTCCGCGGCCGCCCGCACGGCGTCGGCAACCCCTTGCCCTGCGTCGGTGGCGCGGTCCACCATCGTCCGGTGTGCGCCCGGCAGGGGGCGCCGGGCGAGAGGACCACCATGGCCGGAGGCGCCGTCCATCCGACGCACAACATGAACGCGTGCATCCACCGGGCGCTGCGGCGCGACCTCGAGCGGCTGGACCGCGTGACGGCCGCCCCGGTGCCCGACGGGCAGCGCGCGGCGATCGGCCGGCACGTGCCGTGGATGCTCGACTACCTCCACCACCACCACGTCGGCGAGGACGAGGGTGTGTGGCCCCGGACGCTGGCCCGTCGCCCCGACCTCCAGCAGCTCGTCGACACGATGTCCGCAGAGCACGCGACCCTCGCGGCGGCGGCCGACGGGCTCCGCGTGGCGACCGCCGCGTGGTCCCTCGACGGCTCGGAGGAGCGACGTGGGGCGATGGCCGACGCCGTGGGCCGGATGCGCGACGCCACGCTCCCCCACCTCGAGCACGAGGAGCGTGACGCGATGCCGCTCGTCGTCGAGGCGCTCGAGCCCGAGGACTGGACCTACCTGTCCCGCAACCACTTCCGCAAGGGACTGACCTTCTCGGACACCGGCCGGGCGATCATGTGGGTCCTCGACGACCTCGACCCCGAGTACGCCGCGGTGGTCCGCGAGGAGGTGCCCGGGCCGGCCCTGTGGGTGCTGACGCGGCTCTTCGGGGCCCGGTACGACCGGGAGGCCGCGGCCGCCTGGGGAGCGATGGCAGGTACCCGCGCCTGACCAGCCCGCAAACGGTCCGAACCCCTGTTTCATCCGTTCGGACGGCCCCTCCCCTCGGCCGTTCGGACAGTGTTCCCGGAACCCCTGCACGGGTGCAACGAAGCGGCCCTTCGGGCCGGGTTAGCGTCTCGCCCCGTCGCGTCCCGGACGGGCCGCGGCTACCGAAGAGAGGGGAAGACATGAAGCGACTCGCTGTCGCCCTGGCCGCCGGTGCGGCCGTCTCCACGCTCGCCTACGCCTCGGCGTCGGTGCTGTCCGTGGACGGGGGAACCATCCAGGCGGGGGGCTCCGGGGTGAGCTGCGACACCGACGGCGTCAAGGCGAACTGGGGGCTCGAGACCGACGACAACACCGTCCGCAGCGTGCGGATCGACGGCATCGACGCCAAGTGCGCCGGCGCCGACATGTTCGTCGCCGTCAACGGCACCCGGGTCGGCAAGGCGACGATCGGCGGCACCTCGGTGTCCCTGCCGCTCGCGACGCCGTTCCCGAGCCCGGAGTCGATCCAGAACGTCAAGGTCTGGATCGAGGGCTGAGCATCAGCACCACATCGAGCGAGGTGGCGGCCCCGACCGGGGTCGCCGCCTCCGCTCACCCCGCGCACCGGCCGCTCTCGGCGCGCCGGCTCCCGGAGCGCGTGCGCCGGCTGCTCGGCGCGGGCCTGCTGCTCGCAGCCGTCGTCGCGTGGGGGCTCCTACTGCGCCCCACCGCGCTCGGCGGACCGGCGACCTACGTCGTCGTCAGCGGCACGAGCATGGAGCCCACGCTGCACACCGGCGACCTCGTCGTCCTGCGGGCCCACGGCTCCTACGGGGTCGGCGACCTCGTCACGTACCCGGTGCCGGAGGGGGCCCCGGGTGCAGGCGACCTCGTCATCCACCGCATCGTCGGGGGGTCCGCGGCGGGCGGCTTCACGACGCAGGGCGACAACCGGCGGCAGGCCGACGACTGGCACCCCACCGCCGCGCAGGTACGCGGCAGGGAGTGGTTCACCGTGCCCGGCGCCGGGACCGTGCTGACCCGGTTCACCGACCCGCCGCTGCTCGCGGCGCTGGCCGGTGGGGTCGCCGTCGTCGTCGTCCTGCTCCGCAGCCCGGCTGCCCGGCGGGACGAGGACGCTGCTGACACCGGTGCCGACGCCGACGCCGACGCCGGGGACGGGCGATGAGCGGGCGCGGCGTCAT
>DASSQJ010000186.1:0-2217 GCA_035702545.1 Phycicoccus sp. | reverse complement strand
CGTGATCCCGCCGACGAACGGGGCGTAGGACGTGGGGTCGACCTGGATCTCCAGCCACCGCGAGCCCTCGGCCCCGTCGTCGTGGGCCGCTTCCCGGACGATCCGCCGCATGTCCGCCTCGCCGCGCACGCACGCGCGGGCGGCGTCGTAGAGCCGTTGGAATCGGAACCACCCGCGCTGGTCGGTCGCGGCGAACCGCGGCGGCCACTCGTCGGTGAGCAGCGACGGGAGCCGGATGCCGTGGGCCGCCGCCAGGTCACGGACCGTCTCGACCCGCATCGACCCGGTGAAGTGGAGGTGGAGGTGCGCCTTGGGCAGCGCGGTGACCGAGCGCGGCGGCTCGGTCACTCCTCGAGGTCCTCCTCCTCGATGACGTGCACGGCCGCCTCCTCGGCGGAGGCACCGGCGCCGTCGACGCCCACGTCCTCGCCGACGAGGGCCTCCTCCTCGTCCTCGCCGAGTCCCTCGTCCGGGGCCACGAGCCGGCCGGCACGGGTGCTGCCGACCTCGCGGTCGCCCAGCCAGTCGTCCTCCGCGGCGATGCTGTCGGGGTCGTCCCCTCCGACCCGCTCCTCGTCGAGGCCCGACTCGTTGTCCGGGGCGCCGTACGCCGAGTTCGGGTCGGGCACCTCCTGGCGGATCCGCTCCTCGATCGTCTCGTCGCGCTGCTGCTCCTCGGCCGTCACGCCGTGCGCCAGCGAGCCGCGCAGCCGCTCGGGCGGGGAGTACCCACGGTCGAGGACGTCCTCGACACCGTCCTGCTCGAGGGTGTCCTCGGGCTGCAGCTGGTCCTCGGCGTCGAGGCTGTAGCTGCCGAGGTCGTCGGTCCTGCTCTCCGGGTTTTCGGACATGCCGCCAGCCTACGTGGGGGACCCCTCGGTGAGGTGCTCGGCGGTCGCGAGTGCGACGCACGTCGCCACGCCGGCCATGGCGGCCTCCACCTCGGCGAGCGCCGGGAAGGACGGGGCCAGCCGGATGTTGCGGTCGTGCGGGTCGTGGCCGTGGGGGAATGACGCCCCGGCGGGCGTCAGGGCGATACCGGCCTCCTTCGCGAGGGCGACGACGCGGGCCGCGCAGCCGTCGAGGACGTCGAGGCTGACGAAGTAGCCGCCCCGCGGGCGGGTCCACTCGGCGACGCCCAGGCCGCCCAGGCCCGCGGTGAGGGACGCGTCGACGGCGTCGAACTTGGGGGCGAGGATGGCGCGGTGGCGGTCCATGTGGTCGCGCACCCCCTGCGCGGAGCCGAAGAACTGCACGTGCCGGAGCTGGTTCACCTTGTCGGGGCCGATGGACGCGTACTGCTGGTGGCCGAGGTACCAGGCCACCGTCTCCCGCGACCCGGCGAGGAAGGCCACGCCCGCTCCGGCGAAGGTGATCTTGCTCGTCGACGCGAAGACGACGGGCCGGTGCGGGTTCCCCGCCGCGGAGGCGAGGGCCAGGATGTCCGGCGACTTGGACTCCTCCTCGGTGAGGTGGTGGAAGGCGTAGGCGTTGTCCCAGAAGATCCGGAAGTCGGGGGCGGCCGTGGGCATCGACGCGAGCCGGGCGGCGACCTCCTGGGTGACGACCGAGCCGGCGGGGTTCGCGTACGTGGGGACGATCCACATCCCCTTGACGCTCGGGTCGTCGGCGACGAGGGCCGCGGTGGCCTCGACGTCCGGGCCGTCCTCGAGCATCGGGACGCTCACCATGTCGATTCCGTACGAGGCGAGCATCGTGTAGTGCCGGTCGTAGCCGGGCACCGGGCAGACGAACGTGACCCGCTCCTCCTCGTGCCACGGGCGGGGCGAGCCGAGGCCGCCGTGCAGCAGGTGCTGGACGAGGACGTCGTGCATCATCGTCAGGCTCGAGTTGCCGCCGGCGACCACCTGGGCGGCATCGACCCCGAGCAGCTCGGCGAACATCTCGCGGATCTCGCGGATGCCGGCGAGCCCCCCGTAGTTGCGGACGTCGACCCCGTCGGCGTCGTGGAACCCCTCGGGCAGGTCGAGCAGCGCGGCGGAGAGGTCGAGCTGCTCGGCGCTGGGCTTTCCGCGCGTCAGGTCGAGGCGCAGCCCCCGCTCCCTGAGGGCGGCGTAGGCGGCCCGCTGCTCCTCGAGGAAGGCTCGCAGGTCGGCGGGGGAGCGCTGCGCGAGCGGGGTGCGGTCGGCGGGGACGGCGGGTGCGGGGCTCACCCGTCCATCGTGGCAGAGCACGCGTCCGGCGGCGGGGTGCCTC
>DASSQJ010000185.1:0-2640 GCA_035702545.1 Phycicoccus sp. | reverse complement strand
TTGGCCGCTGCCCGGGGAGCCCGGCTGCACCCGGTCGAGGCCGACCGCGCGGCAGGCGGCCCGCATCCGGTCGGGGTCCGCGTCCACCCATCCCGGCACGGCGAGCGTGAGCTTGACCGCGGGGCGGGGGAAGTAGAGGTTCGGGCCCTCGAGGAGGCGGACCTCGCTCGTCGAGACCGGGGGCTCGTCTCCGGGCCCGGCGGTGGTCGTCTGGGTCACGGCGGGGAGCCTAGTGGCTCCGACTCAGGCGCCGATCGCGTGGAACCCGCCGTCGACGTGGAGGATCTCGCCCGTGGTCGCGGGGAACCAGTCCGACAGCAGCGCGACACACGCCCGGGCGGCGGGCTCGGCGTCGTTGACGTCCCAGCCGAGGGGGGCACGGCTTCCCCACGCCTCCTCGAACTGCTCGAACCCGGGGATCGACTTGGCCGCCGTCGTCCGGATCGGGCCGGCGGAGACGAGGTTGCAGCGGATGCCCTTCGGGCCCATGTCGCGGGCGAGGTACCGGTTGGTCGCCTCGAAGGCCGCCTTGGCCACGCCCATCCAGTCGTAGACCGGCCAGGCGTACTGGGCGTCGAAGGTCAGCCCGACGACCGACCCGCCGTCGCCCATGAGCGGCAGGGCCGCCTTGGTCAGTGACTGCAGGGAGTACGCGGAGATGTGCACCGCGGTGGAGACGTCGTCCCACGTGGCGTCCATGAACGTGAACGCGCCCTGCGGGGCGAAGCCGATGGAGTGGACGACGCCGTCGAGGCGGTCGACGTGCTCGCCGACCCGCTCGGCCAGGGCGGCGAGGTCCTCGTCGTTCGCGACGTCGAGCTCGACGACGGGCGGGGGGGTCGGCAGCCTGCGGGCGATCGTCGACGTGATCTTCATCGTCCGTCCGAACGAGGTGAGCACCACGTTGGCCCCCTGCTCCTGGGCGAGGCGCGCGACGTGGAAGGCGATCGAGGAGTCCATGAGGACGCCGGTGACGAGCAGTGACTTGCCCTCGAGCAACATGCGGGGACCTTTCGTCGGGTCGGGGGTCAGTGGCCCATGCCGAGGCCGCCGTCGACCGGGATGACGGCGCCGGAGATGTACGCGGCGTCCGGCCCGGCGAGGAAGCGTACGGCGGCGGCGACCTCCTCGGGGCTCGCGAACCGCCCCGCGGGGATGGCCGCCTTGTAGGTCTTCTGGGTGTCCTCGGGCAGCGCCGCGGTCATGTCGGTCTCGATGAATCCGGGGGCGACGACGTTCGCGGTGATGCCGCGGCCGCCGAGCTCGCGGGTGATCGAGCGGGCAAGGCCGACGAGGCCGGCCTTGCTCGCGGCGTAGTTGGCCTGCCCCGGGCCGCCGTAGAGACCGACGACGCTCGAGATGAGGATGATCCGACCGCGGCGCAGTCGGATCATCCCGGTGGAGGCGCGGCGCACGCACCGGAACGCACCGGCGAGGTTGGTGTCGATGACGGTGTCCCAGTCGTCATCGGACATCCGCATGAGGAGGCCGTCCTTGGTGACGCCGGCGTTGGCGACGAGGACCTCGACGGGTCCCCCGAGGAGCTCCTCGGCCTCGGTGAAGGCCGCGTTCACCGAGTCGCTGTCCGTGACGTCGCACCGCACGCCGTCGAGGCCCTCCGGGGGCTCGCCCGAACGGTGCGTGACGACGACCCTGTCGCCCGCGTCGTTGAACGAGCGGGCGATGGCCAGGCCGATGCCGCGGTTGCCACCGGTGACGAGGACGGTGCGTGGCTCGCTCATGCGTCGAACCTAGTGGACTACCGCCGGGTAGCAAGTCGTCGTCCGGACCCGCCCCGACCGCTGCGGCAGCCCCCGATCACGTTCCTGGTGAGCCTTCCCCGCGCGGTCGTTCAGAAGGGCGGCTCCGGGGCGGGTGCTCGTCGCCGGTGTCGGTCGTCGTGGCCGTCGAGGACCCATGGGCCGAGGGTGACGGGGCGGCCGCGGGCGTCGCGCCAGGGATGCCGGTCGATCCGCACGACGCGGGAGCTCGCGCGGTCCCACCGGTCTCGGTCGCCGGCACGTTGCCTCTCGCGCCGGTGGCGGTGCTCGCGCCGGGCAGCGGTTCGGGCCTCGAGCTGCTGGGCGTGGTGGTCGAGCGCGTCTTCGAAGGCGCTGGGCAGCTCGGCCGGTTCGGGCTCGCCCACCCGCCGCACGGGAGCGGCCACCTCGGCGTTGGGGTCGGGGTGCAGGACGAGGGTCTCGAGGGCGTCGACCGGCGCGGTGACGGTGACACGGCCCGCCGGGTCGGTCCAGTCGGCTCGCCCGTCGGCGTGGAGCCGGACTCGCCAGCCGGGGGCTTGTTTGATCCGGTGGTGCCGCCGGCACAGGCACATCAGGTTCGAGGCCTCGGTCGGGCCGGCGGGCCAGGGTCG
Organism: Phycicoccus sp.; assembly: GCA_035702545.1. Taxonomy (GTDB): domain Bacteria; phylum Actinomycetota; class Actinomycetes; order Actinomycetales; family Dermatophilaceae; genus DASSQJ01. The sequence goes on along the minus strand of DASSQJ010000185.1, from coordinate 266 downwards.
GACGTGGTCGAGGTCGCAGAACCGGGCGGCGACCGAGCAGCCGGGGAAGCGGCACCGCCCGTCGCGGGCCCTGACCAGCGCGACCAGCCCCGTGCCCGGCCGGTACGACTCCGTGGAGTGCCGCTCGCGGGGGTCGAGCCGCGCCCCGGTCGCGGGATCACAGGCGACGACGTCCGCGAGGTCGCCGGTGTGGGCGACGAGCCACGCCGCCGCCACCAGGACCGGCTCGCTCGGCCGGGATCCGGTCACCGCGACGAGGTCGGACC
>DASSQJ010000184.1:0-2224 GCA_035702545.1 Phycicoccus sp. | reverse complement strand
CGAGGACGCGGGCCGGCACCCGCCCCGCCCATCCCGGCACGTTGTCGTCGGCGGAGAAGGCCTGCGGGTCGGCGAGGACGGACGCCGTGTAGTCCCAGACGTCGAAGGCGCCGACGAGCCGCCGCAGCCCGGCCGGCGTGTAGTAGTGCTCGTAGTAGTGCTCGCCCTTGCCGGCCAGCCGGAGGTACCGGTCGGCGGCGTCCTGCGGCAGCCAGGAGAGGAACGGCAGCCGGTGGTGCGGCTCGAGCACCTGCCACCGGTGACCCACCCCGAGGTAGAGCAGACCGCCCGGCCGCAGCACCCGGTGGATGTCGGCGACGACGGCCTCGGGGTCGACGACGTGCTCGTAGATGTGGTTGAGGACGACGAGGTCGACCGAGCCGTCGTCGAAGGGCAGGTCCTCGCCGCGGGCCAGCCGGAAGTCGACCCGTTCGCCGAACCGCTCGCGCGCCCGGGCCAGGCCCGGCTCGTCGATGTCGACGCCGCTCGTCCTCGCCCCGGCCAGCGCGAGCTCGTCGGCGATGAACCCCGCCGAGCACCCGACGTCGACGGCCCGCAGCCCCCCGAGGTCACCGACGCCGAGGGCGTGCCGGACGACCGCGACGATCTTCGCCGCCTTCTTCCGGCGGGCCTGCTCGTCGAGCATCTTGTCCATGAGCTCGGAGTAGGCCAGCTGCTCCTCGCGCTCGGGCCGCTCGCTCACCCCTCGGATCCTACGAGGTGGTGCCGACGGGCCCAGAGCCACGCCACCCCCGCGACGAGCACGTCGACGACGACGGCGAGGAACCGGGCGACGACGACCACGGCCGCCGCGGCCGCGGGCGGCATCAGGGTGGCCAGGCCCAGCCCGAGCACGGCGTCGCGCAGCCCGATCCCGGCCGGCAGGAGGATCGCGAGCATCCCGAGGACCGACGCGAGGGCGTACCCGCAGACCGAGACGTAGAGCAGGTCGCCGGTCTCCGCATCCGGGGCCAGGGTGCGGGCGAGCACGAACACCGAGAGTCCGGACGCGAGCCAGGCGAGGACGATCCACCCCATGCACTGGAACACCGCGGCGCCGCTCAGCTCGTGCTCGAGGGGCTCGCGGCGCAGGACCTTGAGGACCCGCGCGATCGTCGCGTTGAGCAGCGGCGGCCACAGCGCGATGCACGCGAGCGCCACCGCCCCGACGGCCCACCACGGCGAGATGTCCGAGTGCCCCGCGAGGAGCACCGGCACGGCGGGCACCGCGACGACCGCGCCGCCGAGGACGGACAGGCCGAGCATGATGACGCCGACGACCGCCATCCGCCGGCGCGGCACCCCGAGGCGGTGCCCCATCTCGGTCTGGACGACGACCGTCCACACCGACCCGGGGAGGTACTTCCCGAGCTGGCCGACGAGGAAGACGCTCGCCGCGGGAGGTGGCGCCAGGTGGGTGCCGAGGTCGGCGAGCAGGGCGCGCCAGCCGAACATCGTGAGGACGGGCGGCAGCAGCCCGACGGCGAACGAGCCGAGGACAGCGCCGGGGCTGAGGCGGGCGAGCTCGCGGGACACCTCGGGCCAGTTGCGCCACAGCGTGTAGGCGACCGCGAGCAGGACCGCGGCGAGCAGGACGTACCGCGCGACGTCGACCGCCCGCCGGCGGCGGCTCGGGGCCGGAGGCTGGGGAGTCCCGGATGTCCCGGAGGTCCCGGAGGTCCCGGAGGTCGGGGTCGCGGGGGGCAGCGGCTGCGGGTCCATCGGGGTCACCGCCGCCGGAAGGTGAGGCGGAGGAGGGCGTAGGCCGGTGCGTCGCCGACGGCCCCCGAGAGGCGCGCGTCCCGCATCCGCTCGGAGAGGTCGCGGTCGACGTCGCCGACGAGGACGAGGCCGAGGTCGTCGGCCCGGGCGAGGATGCCGCGCACCCCGGCGGGGCGCACGGCGAACTCCGGGTCGTCGTCGCCGAGGGGCACGGTGAGGAGCAGCAGGCCCCCGGAGCGCAGCGCCCACGACGCCTGCCCGACGACGTGGTCGACGTCGCTGGCGGTGCAGCCCCCGGGGTGGAGCCGGGCGATGACGTCGAGGCTCGCGGTGTCGACGTCGAGGACCTCGACCGCGGCCCGGCGCCCGGTGAGCTCGAGCTCGACGGGCGCGAAGCCGAGGCCGCGCGCCCACCGGGAGAACGGGCTGCCGCTGCCGGACTCGTCGACGATGACCGAGGAGCGGTGCCCGTCGTCGCGGATGCGCACGATCGCCGCGAGCG
>DASSQJ010000183.1:0-11565 GCA_035702545.1 Phycicoccus sp. | reverse complement strand
CTCGGCTCCCGTCGTGGTCCTCGTCCCCGGCGGCGGCTGGGTCTCGGCGGACCCCTCCGGGCTGGGTGGCCTGGCTGACTCGCTCGCCGGGGCGGGGGTCGTCGCGGTGCCTGTGACCATCCGCGCGCAGGAGGACGGGGTGGTCTACCCGGTGCCGGTCGAGGACGTCCTCTGCGCGCTCGCCGACGCCGCGGCGACCGCCCGTTCGGCCGGCATCGAGCCGACGTCCCTCGTCCTCCTCGGCCACTCGTCGGGGGCCCACCTCTCCGCGCTGGCCGCGCTGGCCCCGGAGGCGGTCTCGCCTCGGTGCGAGGACCCCGTCGTCGAGCCGGACGCGCTCGTCGGCCTCGCCGGCCCGTACGACATCAGGGAGTTCGGCGACAACGCCGAGGCCCTCCTCGGCGTGCCGCAGCAGGAGGACCCCGCGCGCTGGGCCGCGGCCAACCCGGTCCTCCTCGCCGGCCGGCGGCCGGACGTCCCGGTCCTCCTCGTCCACGGAGACGCGGACGAGGTCGTCCCGCCCTCCGCGACGACCGAGCTCGGGGACGCCCTGCGCCGCGGCGGCCACGACACCACCGTGCGGATGCTCCCCGGTGTCGACCACTCGGCCGTCTACACCGCGCCGGTCGTGGGCGCGGACGTCGCGACGTGGGTCGCCGCCCTCCCGCATCAGTGAGCCGGCGGCACCCGGTGCCGCAGGAAGGAGGTCCGCCATGTTCTGGCACGACGGCTTCAGCCTCGCCGGGTGGTGGGGCATGGGCTTCGGGACCGTGCTGTTCTGGGGGCTCGTCGCCCTCTTCGTCGTCCTCGTCGTCAGGGCCACGTCCGGGTCGGCTCGCGCCGGGCCGCCGCGAATACCCGAGGACCAGGCCCGTCGGATCCTCGACGAGCGGTTCGCCCGGGGGGAGATCAGCGAGGAGGAGTACCTCCACCGGCGTGAGGTCCTCCGCGGATGAGCGGTCCGGGCCGGGCGGTCCCTGCGGCTCCCTAGACTCGCGGCATGCGATTCCGGCTCGGGTTGAGGAGCCGCATCCTCGCGCTGACGATGCCGGTGGTCCTGCTCGTCAGCGTCGCGATCGCCGGGGTCGTCTACCTCTCCATCGGGCAGGTCCTCGAGGCCTCGGCACGCGACGTCGCCGAGGCGGAGGCGGCCCAGCTCCGCAGCGAGGTCCTGATGCACCCCGTCGCGGAGGTGCTGGCGCCCACCGAGGTCGACGCGGCGAACCGGGTGGCCCAGGTCATCGACCCGCGGACCCGCGAGGTGCTCGCCTCCAGCGACCCCGACCTCGACACCCCGATCGTCGACCCGACCATCGAGCCCGGGGGCCAGGAGCTCGTCCGCGTCGACTCGATCCCGGGGCTGCCCACGGGCGGCTACGTCGTCGACGTCACCGACGCCGTCGGACAGGACGGCCAGCGCTACACGATCGCCGTGGCGGTCGCCACGCACGTCGAGGCGACCGCACTCGGCCAGTCCGCCGAGTTCGCCCTCATCGGCGCCATCGGCCTCGTCGCCCTCCTCGGAGCGGTGACGACCTTCGCCGTCGGGCAGGCCCTCCGGCCCGTCGAGCGACTCCGCGACCAGGTCGAGGCGATGTCGACGTCGGCCGGCGACGTCCCGGCCCAGCTCGAGGTCCCGGACGGCAGGGACGAGCTGGCCCGGCTCGCCGAGACGATGAACCGGGTCCTCGGCCGGCTGCACCGGGCGGACGCCTCGCGTCGCGCCTTCGTCGCCGACGCCGGCCACGAGCTGCGCAGCCCGCTCGCCACCATCCGGGTGCTCCTCGACCGGCTCGCCGAGGACCGGCCCAAGGTCGAGCGCCGACAGCTCGCCGCACGCGCGTCGGAGGAGGTCGACCGCCTCGCCGTCCTCGTCGACGACCTGCTCACCCTCGCCTCGGCCGACGAGCGCGCCATGGTCCTCACCCGCGCCGACGTCGACCTCGACGACGTCGTCCTCGCCGAGACCGGCGCGCTCCGATCGCGCGGCATGCCGGTGGAGGTGTCCGTCGAGCCGATGCGGGTCGTCGGCGACGAGGCCCGGCTCGGCCGGGTCGTCCGCAACCTCCTCGAGAACGCCGAGCGGCACATGGAGCGCCGGGTCCGGGTGACCCTGAGCCACGAGGGCCGGGACGCCGTCCTGCGCGTCGACAACGACGGGCCGCCGATCGCCCCCGAGCAGCGGGACCGGGTCTTCGGGCGGTTCGTCCGGCTCGACGACTCGCGGACCCGGGGCACCGGCGGCACCGGGCTCGGGCTCGCCATCGTCGCCGAGGTCGCGGCCGCCCACGGCGGCTCGGTGGAGGCGACCGAGACCCCGGAGGGCTGGTGCCGCTTCGAGGTCAGGATCCCGCGGGACCCGGAACAGGATTGAGCCGGTAGCCCATCCCGCGCACCGTCTCGATGGCCTTGGCGTCGAAGGGGGCGTCGATCTTGCGGCGCAGGTAGCCGATGTAGACCTCGACGACGTTGTCGGCGCCCGGGTAGTCGGAGTCCCAGACGTTCTCGAGGATCTCGGCCTTGCTCTGCACCTGCCCGACCTTGCGCATCAGGTGGTGGAGCAGGGCGTACTCGCGGGCCGTCAGCTGGATCTCGCGCCCCTCCCGGGTGACCCGCCGGGTCGTCGGGTCGAGGCTGAGGTGCCCCGCGGTGAGCGCCACCGGACGCTCGGGGGCGCCGCGCCGGGCGAGGGCCTGGAGCCGGGCCAGGAGCACCGGGGTGCTGAACGGCTTCGTCACGTAGTCGTCGGCGCCGAGCTCGAAGGCGTCGGTCTGGTCGAACTCCCCGTCCTTGGCGGTGAGCATGAGGACGGGGGTCCACACCTTCTGGCCCCGCAGGTGCTTGAGGACGTCGTACCCGTTCATCCCGGGGAGCATGATGTCGAGGACGACGACGTCGTACTGGCCGACGACGCCCATCCGCAGCGCGTCCCTGCCGTCGTCGGCGTGGTCGACGACCCAGCCGGCCTCCCGGAGGGCGTCGCCCAGGGCCGAGGCCAGCGGTCGCTCGTCCTCGACGAGCAGGAGCCTCACGACAAGTCCACGATGGTTCGTCCCGCGTGTTCAGCGATTCTCAGCACAAACTCAGAGATGACCTTGTACATTACTCACGTTCCCGTGGTCGCGTTGAGCGGCTACGGCCCGGAGCCGGCGTCCGGGAGATGCGATCCCCCTGCACGCATCTCCCGGACGCCTTTCCGTTGGTGTCAGTGGTTGCGGAGCGCGTCGATGAGCTCCCCCTTGGCCATCGACGAGCGGCCCTCGATGCCGAGCTCGCGCGCCCGGTCCATCAGCTCGTCCTTCGTCCAGTCCTCGTACGCGGGGGAGTCCCCGCCCTTGCGCCCCACCGAGGAGCGGGAGGTGTTGGCGGCGGCGTTGGCGATGCGGGCGGACTTCTCCTTGCTGTTGCCCTCCTCGCGCAGCGCCTCGTAGAGCTCCTTGTCCTTGACCGAGGGGCCGGGGTCCTTGCGTGCTGGCACGGTGTCCTCCTTCGTCGGCGGAAGCCCCATGATGGCCCCGCGGGCGCCGGGAACGGGGGTTCGGGGCACGCCGGCTCCCGGTGCTGCGGTTGGTGGACCGCGGGACGACGGATTCCGTGGTTTCGGGGTCGCAGGGGCACGGATATGATCCGACGCATGATCGAGCAGAGACGGATTCTCGCGACCGCCATCCCGGGCCCCCGGTCCCAGGAGCTCCAGGAGCGCAAGGCGGCCGCGGTCGCCGCGGGCGTCGGCACCGGCATGCCGGTCTACGTCGTCGAGGCGGCCGGCGGGATCCTCCGCGACGCCGACGGCAACCAGCTCATCGACCTCGGGTCCGGCATCGCCGTGACGACGGTGGGGAACGGCAACCAGCGCGTCGTCGACGCCGTCACCGAACAGGTCCGCCAGTTCACCCACACGTGCTTCATGGTCAACCCGTACGAGAAGTACGTGGCCGTCGCCGAGAAGCTGAACGCACTCACCCCGGGTGACCACGAGAAGCGCACGGCGCTGTTCAACTCGGGTGCCGAGGCGGTCGAGAACGCCGTGAAGATCGCCCGCCACGCGACGGGCCGTCAGGCTGTCGTCGCCTTCGAGCACGGCTACCACGGCCGGACCAACCTCACGATGGCGCTCACCGCGAAGAACATGCCGTACAAGCACCGGTTCGGTCCCTTCGCCCCGGAGGTCTACCGGGTGCCGATGGCCTACCCGTACCGCTGGCCGGGAGGCGCCGAGCGCTGCGCAGAGGAGGCGCTGCGCACCGTGACCGACCTCATCCACGCCCAGGTCGGCGAGGAGAACTGCGCGGCGGTCGTCATCGAGCCGATCCAGGGTGAGGGCGGCTTCATCGTCCCGCCGGACGGCTTCCTCCCCGGGCTCGCGCAGTGGTGCCGCGAGCACGGCATCGTCCTGATCGCCGACGAGGTGCAGTCCGGCTTCTGCCGCACCGGCGACTGGTTCGCCTGCGACCACGAGGGCGTCGTCCCCGACCTCATCACGACCGCCAAGGGCATCGCCGGCGGTATGCCGCTCGCGGCCGTCACCGGGCGCGCCGAGCTCATGGACGCGGTCCACGTCGGCGGCCTCGGCGGGACCTACGGCGGCAACCCGGTCGCCTGCGCCGCCGCGCTCGCCGCCATCGAGTCGATGGAGGAGGACGACCTCGCCGGCCGGGCCCGTGCCATCGGGGAGGTCCTCACCGAGCGGCTCGGGCGGATCGAGGAGAAGTACGAGGAGGTCGGTGAGGTCCGCGGCCGCGGCGCCATGGTCGCGATGGAGCTCGTCACCGACGGCGAGTCCAAGGAGCCGAACGCCGCCCTCGCGGCTGCGGTGAACCGCGGCTGCCACGAGCGCGGCGTCGTCACCCTGACCTGTGGCACCTACGGCAACGTCTTCCGGTTCCTCCCGCCGCTGTCGATCTCCGACGAGCTCCTCCACGAGGCGATGGACGTCCTCGAGGAGTCCCTCGCGGCCGCGCTCGCCTGATCGTCGCCGCCGACCGGTACGGACCGCGCGTGGCGCCCTCCCTCCCCCCGGCCCTGGACCTCAGCGGCCGGACGGCGGTCGTCACCGGCGCCGGCTCGGCGACGGGTATCGGGATGGCGTGCGCCCGCCTCCTCGGGGCGTGCGGCGCGCGCGTCGTCGTCACGTCGACGACCGCCCGGGTCCATGACCGTGTCGCCGAGCTGCGGGCCGACGGGGTCGCGGCGGCGGGTGTCGTCGCCGACCTCACCGGCCCCGAGGGCGCCGAGGCGGTCGTCGCCTCGGCGCTGCGCCACGGGGACGGCCTCGACGTCCTCGTCGCCAACGCGGGGATGGTGACCGTCGGCGACGGTGACTACCTCGAGGGCGACCTGCTGGCGACCTCCCCCGAGCGCTGGTCGGCGTCGCTGGCCCGGAACCTCGACACCGCCTACCACTCGGCCCGGGCGGCGCTGCCGCACCTGCGGGCGAGCGGCGCCGGGCGGGTCGTCGTCGTCACCTCCGTGACCGGCCCGCTGATGGCGATGCGGGCCGACGTCGCCTACGCGGCGGGCAAGGCGGCCCTCGTCGGGCTGGTGCGGGCGCTCGCCGTCGACGAGGCGGCCTTCGGGATCACCGTCAACGCCGTCGCGCCGGGGTGGATCGCGACGGGGTCGCAGACACCGGCCGAGGAGCGCGAGGCGCTGACGACCCCGGTCGGGCGGTCGGGTACGCCCGAGGAGGTCGCATCCGCCGTCGCGTGGCTCGCCTCGCCCGGCTCCGCGTACGTCACCGGGCAGGTCGTCGTCGTCGACGGCGGCAACTCGGTCGCCGAGGAGCGGGCGCCGACGGGCCGGCGCTGACGGGCGGGAGCCGAGGGAGCAGGCTCCTAGAATCGGGCGGTGACCCGCCCCGTCATCCGCCAGGTGCACACCATCGGGCGGCGCCGTGCCTGGGTCATCTGGTCGGTCGCCCTGTCGGTCTACGTCCTCGCCGTCTTCCACCGCACGTCGCTCGGGGTGGCCGGCCTGCTCGCGGCCGAGCGGTTCCACATCACGGCCGCGCAGCTCGCGACCTTCACCGTCGTCCAGCTCGGCGTCTACGCGGGGATGCAGGTGCCGGTCGGGGTCCTCATCGACCGGTACGGACCGAAGAAGCTGATGTTCACCGGGCTCGTCCTCATGACCGGGGGCCAGCTGTGGTTCGCCTTCGCGGGCACCTTCGGCGTGGGGCTGGCGGCGCGCGTCCTCCTCGGGGCGGGGGACGCGATGGTCTTCACCTCGCTGCTCCGGCTCGTCGCCGCGTGGTTCCGGGTCAAGCAGGCGCCGTTCGTCACCCAGCTCTCCGGGATGGTGGGACAGCTCGGGGCGGTCGCCGCGGCGACCCCGCTCGCCGCCGCCCTGGCGACGTGGGGCTGGACCCGCTCCTTCGCGGTCTCCGCCAGCATCGGGGTGGTCCTCGGCGTGCTGCTGCTCCTCCTCGTCAAGGACTCCCCGTACCGGGGCGAGGCGGTCGAGCGGATCAAGCTGCGGGCCCTGCGCCGCACCCTCGCCGAGGTGTGGGGCAACCCCGGGACCCGGCTCGGCCTCTGGGTCCACTTCTCGAGCCAGTTCGGGGCGACCGTCTTCACGATGCTCTGGGGCTTCCCCTTCCTCCTCAGCGAGGGGCTGAGCCCCCGGACGGCCTCCCTCCTCCTCGTCGTCATGACGTTCACGGCGATGGCCGCCGGCCCGGTGGTCGCGACCTTCACCGCGCGCATCCCGTACCGCCGCTCACAGCTCGTCCTCGGCATCGTCGCGGTCATCGCCGCGACGTGGGCGGTCGTCCTGCTCTGGCCGGGGCCCGCGCCCCTGTGGCTCCTCGTCCTCCTCGTCGTCGTCACCGCCGTCGGGGGGCCGGGCTCGATGGTCGGGTTCGACCTGGCCCGCACGTTCCACCCCAGCGAGCGGCTGGGCCGGGCCACCGGCGTCGTCAACGTCGGTGGGTTCGTCGCCTCGCTGCTCACCATCGCCCTCATCGGCGTCGTCCTCGACCGGCGGGCGCCAGGCGGTCCGGCGGACTACACGCTCGACGACTTCCGCGTGGCGATGTCGGTCCAGTTCCTCTTCTGGGGGCTGGGGGCGGTCCAGCTCGTCCGGTACCGGCGCAAGGGCCTGGCCCACATCGACGCCGCTCACCCCGAGGCGCTCGAGGCCCTGCGCGGGGGCGAGACGCTGCTGCCGGGCATCTCGCGGGACCCCGAGCGCTGAGCGTCATCGAGGGTTCGTCCCCCGGACGCGTGTCGGTCACCGGCCTGCGGGGTAGGACCACCTAGCCTCGAACGCGACCGGGCCAGGTATGAGATGGCCCGGTCCCACCGTCTCCCGGGGTGCGTACCGCTGCGACCAGCACAGCGCGGGTCTCGGTGCTCCCGCGGCGCGCGCTGCGGGCACCCCGGCCGGGGCCCCGGGTCCTGGCCTTGGGGCCGTGCTCGTCGGGGTGCCTCGCGGGCCGGGGGTGGGGGACGGGGAGTTCGGGGTCGCCCCGAAATCACCCGCTTCACAACGACCTCAAGGCGTTGTGCAGCCCGGGTACTCGATGTATCGGGCCTCCGTGGCCCTGGGAAACTCCGGGTCACCCCGAACTCTTGGGACGCGTGGGGCGAAGGGGCGGTGGGCGGTGGCGGGATAGCCGCGCCGAGGCTCTCAGCGCAGGACGTGCCGGCTGATGACGAGGCGCTGGATCTGGTTGGTCCCCTCGAAGATCTGGGTGACCTTGGCCTCGCGCATGTAGCGCTCGGCCGGGAAGTCCTGGGTGTAGCCGGCGCCCCCGAGGACCTGCACCGCGTCGGTCGTCACCCGCATCGCCGTGTCGGTGGCGACGAGCTTGGCGACGGCCGCCTCCTTCGAGAACGGGCGGCCGGCGTCCTTGAGCCGGGCGGCATGCAGGTACGTGGCGCGGGCGGAGGTCACCGCCGCCTCCATGTCGGCGACGAGGAACGCCAGCCCCTGGAACTCGCCGATCGCGCGGCCGAACTGCTGCCGCTCGCGGGCGTACGAGGCGGCGAGGTCGAGAGCAGACTGGGCCAGGCCGGTCGCGGCGGCCGCGATGCCGAGGCGCCCGGCGTCGAGCGCCGCGAGCGCGATGGCCATCCCCTGGCCCTCGTCGCCGATGCGGCGCCCGGCGTCGACCCGGACGTCGTCGAACATCACCTCGCGGACCGTGTCGCAGTGCAGCCCCATCTTCTTCTCCGGCGCCCCGAAGCCGATGCCGTCGGCGTCGGCCGGCACGACGAGGCAGGACAGCCCCCGCCCGCCGTCGTCGGAGGTGCGGACGAACGTCGTGTAGTAGTCGGCGTGGCCGGCATGGCTGATCCACGCCTTGCGGCCCCGGACGACGTACTCGTCGCCGTCCCGCGTGGCCTGCGTCGTCATCGAGGCGACGTCGGAGCCGGAGAGCGGCTCGCTGAGGCAGTAGGCGCCGAGCTGGTCCCCCGAGAGCATCCCGGGCAGCAGGGCCTCCTTCTGCGCCTGCGTCCCGAAGGTCGTCACGGGGAAGGCGGTGAGGGAGTGGACCGAGACGCCGACGGCGACGCTCATCCAGGCGCTCGCGACCTCCTCGACGACCTGGAGGTAGACCTCGTAGGGCTGGCCGTAGCCCCCGAACTCCTCGGGGTGCGGCAGTGAGAGCAGGCCCGCGGTACCGAGGGTCCGGAAGACCTCGGTGGGGAAGGACTCGTCGTGGGCGGCGGCCCGTTCGGCGTCGTCGACCCGGGGCCGGAGCTCCTTCGCGCAGATCTCGCGGGTCAGGTCGATGAGGTCCTGGCCCTCCTCGGTCGGCATGAGCCTCGTCGCTGGCATGACCCCGAGGGTACCGAGGTGGTTGGACGTCCAACCATTCGTGGCGGGGACACCCGGTCACGCGGGGTAGGCGGCCACCTCGGTCGCCTTGGCCGACAGCCAGACCCGGGCGCCGGGGGTGAGGCGGAGGTCCGCGAGGGCTGCCGCGGTGATGTCGACGAGGCACGGGGGAGACCCGTCGACCTCGACACGGACCCGGTCGGCGAGGGACTCCACCCCGGAGACGCGGCCCTCCCAGACGTTGCGGGCGCTCGTGTGGCCGACCGGGTCGGTGTGCAGGCTCACCGCGGCCGGGGAGAGGGCGACGAGGACCCGTCCGTCGGCGGGCGGCTCGTCGCGCGTCAGGGAGACGACGAGCCGGCCGCCACCGTCGAGCGCGACGGTGCGGGTCGTGACGTCGAGGGTCCCGGCGTAGAGGTTGAGGCCGACGAGCCGGGCGACGTAGTCGGTGGCGGGATGGCGCGCCACGTCGGCGGGGGTGCCTTCCTGGACGACGCGGCCGCCTTCGATGACGACGAGCCGGTCCGCCATGACCATGGCCTCGAGCGGGTCGTGCGTGACGACGACGACGGGCCCGCGGAAGCCGGCGAGGTGCTCCCGCAGCGCGGCGCGCACGTCGATGCGGGTCCGGGCGTCGAGGGCGGCGAGCGGCTCGTCGAGCAGGAGGAGGTTGGGGTCGGCCGCGAGGGCCCGGGCGAGGGCGACCCGCTGGGCCTGGCCGCCGGAGAGCTGCGCGGGTCGCCGCGAGGCCAGCTCGCGCAGGCCGAGGCGGTCCACCCATCCCTCGGCGATGCGGCGCGACTGCGCCCGGCCCGCGCCGGCCGAGCGCGGGGCGAAGGCGACGTTGTCGAGGACGTCGAGGTGCGGGAAGAGCCGGTAGTCCTGGAACACCAGTCCGACCGGGCGCCGCTCGGTCGGCACCCACGTGCCGGACTCGGCGTCCTCGAGGACGACCCCGTCGAGCGTCACCGTGCCGCTCGTCAGCGGGACGAGGCCGGCGAGGGCACGCAGCAGGGTGCTCTTGCCGGCGCCGTTGGGGCCGAGGACGGCGACGACCTCTCCGGGGCGGACCCGGAGCGCGGCGTCGAGGACGAACGCGCCCCGGTCGACCCGGGCGTCGACGACCAGCCCGGCACCCGTGCCGAGGGCGGGGCTCACAGGGTGCTCGCTGGCCGCAGCCACCGGTCGCGCAGCAGCGCGAGGACGGCGACGGAGACGGCGAGGAGGACGAGGGAGAGCGCGATCGCGGCCTCCGGGTCGGTCTCCATCGCGAGGTACACCGCGAGCGGCATGGTCTGGGTCACGCCGGGGGAGTTGCCGGCGAAGGTGATCGTCGCGCCGAACTCGCCGAGAGCGCGGGCCCAGCAGAGCACGGCGCCGGCGCCGAGCGAGGGCCAGACGAGGGGGAGCGTCACCCGACGGAACACGCTGAACCGTGAGGCGCCGAGGGTGGCCGCGGCCTCCTCGTACCCACGGTCGAGCCCACGGAAGGCGCCCTCGACCGTGACGACGAGGAAGGGCATCGCGACGAAGCACTCGGCGACGACGACCGCGAGGGTCGTGAACGGCAGCGCGACACCGAACCACTCGTCGAGCCAGCGACCGACGACCCCCATCCGCCCGAAGGCGAGGAGGAGGGCGACGCCGCCGACGACGGGCGGCAGGACGAGGGGAAGCGTCACGAGGGCGCGCAGGAGCGGGAGGCCGCGGAACCGGGCGCGGGCGAGCACCCAGGCGAGGGGGACGCCCAACACGAGGGACACCCCGGTGGCCGCCGTCGCGGTGACGAGGGAGAGCCGGAGCGCGTCGAGGACGGCGGGGTCGGCGAGGATGTCCGGGAGGCTGGACCAGGGGGCGCGCAGGAGCATCGCGCCGAGCGGGACGAGGAGGAACAGCGCGCCCACCGCCGCCGGGACCGCGAGGGGCCACGCGACCGTGGGGCGGGGGGCGGGCCGGCGTGCCGGTCGTCGTGGAGCAGGGGCCGTCGCGCCGGGCGCGGTCTCCCTCGTGGCCGGACCCACGGGACCGCTCACGGGGCGGAGAAGCCGGCGGCGGTGAGGACCGCCTGCGCCGCCGGGGAGAGGACGTAGTCGACGAAGGCGCGTGCCGCCCAGGGGTTCCGCGCACCGGTCAGGGTGGCGATGGGGTAGGTCGTCGAGGCGTTGAGGTCCGCGGGGATCTCCACGCCGGTGACCGTGTCGCCCGCCGCCCGGACGTCGGTGACGTAGACGACGCCGGCGTCGACCTCGCCGAGCCGGACCTTGGTGAGCACGGCCTTGACGTCGGCCTCCTCGCTGACCGGTGTCACGCTGATCCGGGCGTTCTCGAAGACCTTCGCCGCGACCTTGCCGCACGGCACCTGGGCCTGGCAGACGGCGACCTTGACTCCGGGTCGGGCGAGGTCGGCCAGGCCGGTGACCTGTCCGGGGTTCGCCGGCGGCACGGCGATCTCCATGACGTTGGAGACGAACGGCGTCGAGCCGGTGGCCGCGCCGGCCGCCACGACGGTGTCCATCGTGGACTGGCTCGCCGAGGCGAAGACGTCCGCGGGCTGTCCCTGGGTGATGCCGTTCGCCAGGCTCGAGCTCGCACCGAAGTTCAGCGTGACGGACACGCCGGGATGGGCCTTCTCGAACCGGTCCGCGATCGTCGTGAACGACTCCTGGAGCGAGGCGGCCGCGAAGACGGTGAGCGGGCCGGTGGGGCCCGACGCGGTGCCCGAGGCCGCCGGGGTCCCCTGGGTGCCGACGCCGCCGCTGGTGGCGCCGCACGCCGCCAGGG
>DASSQJ010000182.1:0-2168 GCA_035702545.1 Phycicoccus sp. | reverse complement strand
GTCCCCGGCCGGGCGCTGCTCTACCCCGAGGTCGTCGGCGTCGCCGAGGCCGTCGGCCGGGCCGGTCGCCTCGTCCATCCCGCCGTCCCGACGCCCGAGGAGAACCGCTCGTGACCAACCACCACCGCGCCGGCACGCTGGCGACCGCCGACACCCTGGTGACGGTGACCCCCGACCTGGCCGGCTGGACCTACTGCGGGCTCGAGGTGTTCGACCTCGCCGCCGGCCCCGCGCGGCGCGTCCTCCACGGCGTCGAGGCGGTCCTCGTCCCGCTGTCCGCCACCGACGTGCAGGTCACCGTCGACGGTTCGGACCACGCGCTGCGCGGACGGGTCGGGGTCTTCGACGCGGTCTCGGACTGGATGTACCTGCCGCTCGGCTCCGAGGTGGTTGTCAGCGGGACCTCGGGCGAGGTCGCCCTCTGCACCGCCCGGGCGACCGAGCACTTCCCCGTGCAGGTGACCGCGGCCGAGGACGTGCCCGTCGAGGTCCGCGGCGGCGGCCGCGCGACCCGCCAGGTCACCAACATCGCGACCCCGGACTCCTTCCGCGGTGCGGACCGCATCAACGTCTGCGAGGTCCTCACGCCGGGCGGCAACGTCTCGTCGTGGCCGCCCCACCGGCACGACGGGATCGGGGACTGCGCCCCGGTCAACGAGGAGATCTACTACTTCCGGATGGGCCGCCTCGACGAGCCGCACGGGCACCCGCACGGCCAGGGCCTCTTCCGGGTCTACGCGGCGGACGGCGGCTCCGACGAGACCGTCACCGTCCTCGACGGCGACGTCCACCTCGTGCCCGCGGGCTACCACGGACCCTCCACCGCGCAGCCCGAGTACCCGATGTACTTCCTCAACGTCCTCGCCGGGCCCGGCCCCGAGCGCACCATGGCGTTCTGCGACGACCCGGACCACCACTGGATCCGGGCCACGTGGGAGGACGCCGGCCAGGACCCCCGTCTCCCGATGACCTCGGCGACCGGGCGCGTGGTCCGGTGAGGCGGCGCATCGGCATCGCCGTGCTCGGCCTCGGCTGGATGGGCCAGGCGCACTCGCGGTCGGCCCGCCGCATCCCCGGCCACTTCCCGGACCGGTCGTACGACCCGCGCCTCGTCGTCTGCGCCGACCCGCTCGCGGAGCGACGCCGGCAGGCGGTCGAGGACTTCGGGTTCGAGCGCGCGGTCGAGGACTGGCGGGAGGCCGTCACGTCCCCCGACGTCGACGCCGTGTGGGTGACGGCGCCGAACATGCTGCACCTGCCGATGATCGAGGCGGCGTCGCAGGCCGGGAAGGCGGTCTTCAGCGAGAAGCCGATCGGCGGGACACCGGAGCACGCCGTCGCCGCGCACCGCCACGCCTGCGAGTCCGGCGTTGCCACCGGCGTCGGCTACTGCTACCTGTGGTCCCCCCTCGTCCTCCACGCCCGCGACCTCATCGCGAGCGGGGCGATCGGGGAGGTCACGCACTACCGCGGGCGCTTCCTGTCGATGTACGGCAGCGACCCGCTCGGCCTGCTCACCTGGCGGTTCTTCCTCGACCAGGCGGGGTACGGCGTGACGAGCGACATCCTCAGCCACTCCGTCGCCATGGCGCAGTTCCTCGTCGGCCCGGTGACCGAGGTCGTCGGGATGGCGAACACGACGATCCCGCGCCGGCCGCTGCCCACGGGCGCCGCCAGCCACTACGGCCTCGGTCGCCCCGAGGACCCGACGGGAGAGGTGGAGAACGAGGACTTCGCCTCGATGCTGTGCCGCTTCGCCTCCGGCGCCACCGGCACGTTCGAGGCCAGCCGGACCGTCGTCGGCCCGGAGAGCCAGAACGCCTTCGAGGTGTACGGCACGAAGGGGTCGCTCATGTGGAACCACGAGCGGATCAACGAGCTCCGGTACTACGCGGTGACGGACTCGCCGGACTCCGGCTACACGACGGTCTTCGGCGGCGAGCGCTTCCCGTTCCACGGCGCCTTCGTGCCCGGGCAGGCCAACAGCATCGGGTTCGAGGACCTCGTCACCATCCAGGACCACGCCTTCCTCGAGGCGCTGGCGACGGGCACCCGGTTCAGCCCAGGGTTCGCCGAGGCGGTGGACGTCGTCAGCGTCCAGCAGGCCCTCATCGACTCGTGGGCGTCCCGGGGCTGGCAGGACGTCCGGGACCTGAAGAAGGAGGCCA
>DASSQJ010000181.1:0-5235 GCA_035702545.1 Phycicoccus sp. | reverse complement strand
TCGAACGTCTTCTGCACGGCGGCGAGGTCGAGCGAGTCGTGCTGCGCCACCGCGGTCTGGACGTAGTCGTTGCGAACGTCGACGGTGAGCAGGCCGAAGGCGCTGAGGTTGCCGGGGTTCTGCGGGACGACGACACCGGCGAGGTCGAGGATGTCGACGAGCCGGCACGCGAGGAGCGACCCGGAGCCGCCGAACGTCGTCAGCATGAAGTCGCGGACGTCGAGGCCGCGCTTCACGGACACCTGCCGCAGGGCGTTCGCCTGGTTCCATGCGGAGATCTCGAGCACGCCGGTCGCGCACCGCTCGAGGTCCAGGCCGAGGCGGCCGGCGAGCTCGACGAGGCCGGCGCGCGCCGCCTCCACGTTGAGCGGGATCTCGCCGCCGAGCAGGTGCGGGGGGATGCGCCCGAGGACGACGTGGGCGTCGGTGATCGTCGGGTCGGTGCCACCCCGTCCGTAGCAGAGCGGTCCCGGGTCGGCCCCCGCGGACTGCGGCCCGACCTTGAGGTGGCCCTCGGGCGAGACCCACGCGATCGACCCCCCGCCCGCGCCGACCGTGACGACGTCGATCATCGGGATCTTGCTCGGGTACGCGCCCACCGACCCCTCCGTCGTCAGGGTCGGCTGGCCGTCGAGGACGACCGACACGTCGGTCGACGTGCCGCCGCCGTCACAGGTGAGCACCCTGGGGAAGCCGGCCCGCTCGGCGATGAGCGCGGCGCCCAGGGCGCCGGCGGCCGGGCCGGAGAGGACGGTCGTGATGGGCTGGTGGACCACCTCGTCGGCCGAGAGCACGCCGCCGTTGGACTTCATGACGTAGAACGGGATGGGCCGCCCACCGGTGAACCCGTCGAGCCGCTCGTGGATGTTCGCGACGTAGCGGCTGACGTTCGGCTTGACCGCGGCATCGACGAGCGTCGTCATCGCCCGCTCGTACTCGCGGTACTCGCGCAGCACCTCGCTGCTGATCGACACGACCGCCTGGGGGTGCTCGCGCCGCAGCACCTCGCGCATCGCGAGCTCGTGCTCGTCGTTCGCGTACGAGTGGAGGAAGCAGACGCCGATCGTCGTGATGCCCCGGTCCCGGAACCAGCGCGCGGCCGCGACGGCGTCCTCCTCGGAGAACGGCCGCACCTCGGTGCCGGTGACGTCGAGCCGGCCGCGCACCGTGCGGACCGCGTCGGCGGGGACGATGCGGGGCGGCTTGACCCAGAAGTAGGAGTTGCCGTACCCGTCGGGCACCGCCTGCCGGGCGATCTCGAGCATGAACTCGTAGCCCTCGGTCGTGACGTAGCCCAGAGCCTCGACCTTGCCCTCGAGGAGCTTGTTCGTCGCCACGGTCGTCCCGTGGCAGACGGCGGTGAGGTCCTCCCCGGTCGCGCCCATGACGTCGAGGATCTTCTCGATGCCGGCGATGAACCCGTCGGCCGGGTTCGCCGGGGTGCTCGGGGTCTTCGTCGTGACCAGCTCGCCGGAGTCCTCGTCCACGGCGACGACGTCGGTGAACGTCCCGCCGGTGTCGATGCCGACCCGGATGCGTCGCTGTTGCGCCATGGGGTCGATCCAACCGGCGCCGGTCGGGTGATGCGTTGTCAGATCCTGCCGACGGGAGGCCGGTCCTCCGGCCAGCCCTGCCAAGGGCCGGCCCCGTCGCCTGTGGCGCGTCGCGGGCCCACGTGCCACGGTGGACGGGTGTTCGGCGATGCCTCCGCGTACGAGCGGTACATGGGCCGGTGGAGCGCCGCCCTCGCCGAGCCCTTCCTCGAGGCGGCCGCCCCGGGGGTCCCGGAGACCGTGGTCGACGTCGGCAGCGGGACCGGCAACCTCGCGCTCGCGGTGGCCGGTCGGTGGCGGGAGTGCGCGGTCCTCGGCGTCGACCCCTCCCCGGCGTACGTCCGGGCGGCCGCGGACCGGTCTGCCGGCGCCGGGCGGGTCGGCTTCGTGCGGGGGACGGCCGACCGCCTCCCCCTGCGCGACGAGGCGGTCGACGCCGCGCTCGCCCTGCTGGTCCTCAACTTCGTGCCGGACCCGGTCCTGGCGGTCGCGGAGATGGTGCGGGTGACCCGGCCCGGCGGCGTCCTCGCGGCGGCCGTCTGGGACTACGGGAGCGGGATGCAGCCGCTACGGCTCTTCTGGGACGCCGCGTCCCGGCTCGATCCCGCGGCGCGCGGCCAGGACGAGGGCTCGATGCCGCTCGCCGGCCGGGGCCAGCTGGCCACGGCGTGGCGGACCCAGGGCCTGGCGGAGGTCGCTGACGGTGTCCTCGAGGTGCGCCGCGGCTACGCGACCTTCACCGACTACTGGGAGCCGTTCCTCCTCGCCACCGGTCCGGCCGGTGCCCACGTCGCGCGGCTCGGCGAGCCCGAGCGGCTCGCCCTCCGGTCCGAGCTGGAGTCCCGGGTGGGGCCCGGCCCGTTAGAGCTCACTGCCCGTGCCTGGTGGGTGCGCGGAACGGTTCCCGGCTGAGGGCACCCGACGGGTGTGCTCCGCGGCGTCGGACGGTCAGGCGTGGGGGAAGGAGGACTTGGCCGGCGCCTCGAGGTCCTCGCGGTGGTTGCGGATGAGGTCGAGGTTCCGGTCGCGCAGGTGGTCGAAGCCCTGCCCGATGTTCGAGCCGGGGGTCAGCGACGACAGCGCCTCGGCGGGGTCGAGCCGCGCGGACACCCAGCCCTCGTGCGACGCCGCCTTGGCGACGATGTGCCCGATCGGTGTCACGACGTGCGAGTTCCCGAAGTAGTGCACCCCCGCCGCATCCGTGCCGGTGGCGTTGGCGCCGACGACGAAGACGTGGTTGTCGTAGGCGCGGGCCCGCGAGGTGAGCTCCCAGACGTCCGCGGAGCGGAGCAGCGCCGATGGGCGGCAGATGACCTCGGCCCCCTGGACGGCCTGGATGCGGGACAGCTCGGGGTAGTCGCCGTCGAAGCAGATGATCATCCCGATTCGGCCCAGCTCGGTGTCGACGACCGTGACCGTGTCGCCCGGGGTCACCCAGCCGCCACCCGAGACGGCCTCCGAGCAGAACGGGTGCGTCTTGCGGTAGACCCCGCGGACCTCACCCGAGGGATCGACGAGGACCGAGGAGTTGTACACGACCTCCGGGCTCGGGCCGCGCTCGTAGGTGCCGAAGACGAGGTGGATGCCGAGCTCCGCGGCGACGTCGGCGAGCCGCTGCGTCACGGGGCCGGGGACCTCCGAGACGAGCTCCCAGAGCTCCTCCGTCGGGCAGCCGGGCGTGAAACCGGTCGTGCACGACTCGGGCAGCACGACGAGCTCGGCGGCGGTCGCCTCGACGCAGCGCCGCGTGTACTCGATGCACGTGTCGATGTTGCGGGTCACCGAGTCCGCGGTGAGCGGACCGGCGACCGGGGCGACCTGGACGGCAGCGGCCGTGAACGCACGCATCAGCGCCTCCTGGCGATCCGGGCGCCGAGGGCGACGCCGGCGAGGGCGAGCAGGCCGCCCGCCAGCGCGGCGACGACGAGGTCGCGGGTCGACGTCGCTGCCGCGGCGGACGGGGCCGCTCGTCCGGTGAACGTCGTGCCGACCGCTGGTGTGCCCGGCAGGCCCGGCGCGGCGGTGACCGGCGCGCCCGGGACACCGGCAGGGGCGAGCGTGGGCACCCCTGCCACGGCCGGGACCGGGACCATCCCCCCGGTCGCGATGTCCTCGTCGAGGGCGGCGAAGAACTGGCCGGCCATCTTCTTCGTCACGCCGGAGAGCATCCGCTGGCCCACCCCGCCGATCGAGCCACCGACCGAGGCGTTCGCGTCGTACGTCAGCTCGGTCCCGCCGCCCGCCGCGGGCAGCAGGCGCACCTTGACGTCCGCGTCGATGGTCCCCGGGGCGCCCGCGCCCGACGCCTTGAGGGTCAGGGCGGTCGGCGCCTCCTTCTCGGCGAGCGCCACCTCCCCGGTGTACGTGCCCTTGATGGCGGCGACGCCGGCGGTGACGGTCATCGCGTAGCGGTCCTCGCCGACCGTCGTCAGGCTCTCGCACCCGGGGATGCAGCGGGCGAGCACGGCCGGGTCGAGCATGGCGTCCCACACCTGCTCGACGGGGGCGTCGAGGATCGAGGTTCCGGTGATCTTCATCGCGAGGCCTCCTGGGGCGCGGCGGTGTCGGTGGCCCGGGCATGGGCCTGGCGGAGCTCCCACAGCTCGGCGGGGCTGATCGGCATCGAGCGGATGGGGAAGCCCTCCGCATCCTCGAGCGCGGACGCGATGACCGCGGTGACCGGGATGGTCCCGGCCT
Source organism: Phycicoccus sp. (assembly GCA_035702545.1). Lineage (GTDB taxonomy): Bacteria > Actinomycetota > Actinomycetes > Actinomycetales > Dermatophilaceae > DASSQJ01. The sequence continues at coordinate 985 of DASSQJ010000181.1, read as the reverse complement.
CGCCGGCGCCCTTGATCCCCAGCGGGTTGAGCGGGCTCGGGGTCTCGAGGTGGTCGGTCTCGACCTCCGGGACCTCGGAGGCGTACGGCATGAGGAAGTCCATGAACGAGGCGTTGAGCAGCTGCCCCGACTCGTCGTAGACCATCCGCTCGTAGAGCGCGCCGCCGACCCCCTGGGCGACGCCACCGTGCACCTGGCCCTCGACGATCATCGGGTTGACCATCGTTCCGCAGTCGTGGACGACGCAGTAGCGCAGGATCCGGATCTCGGCGGTCACCGGGTCGGTCTCAACGACGGCCGCGTGCATGCCGTTCGCGAAGGTCGCCTGGGTAGGGGAGTAGAAGTCCTGGCCCTCGAGGCCGGGCTCGTCGTCGTCTGCAACCGGGGGCTTGTCCGGGTCGAAGGTGCCGGCGAACTGGGTCGCCGCCTGCGCCGAGGTGTCGAAGGCGTAGCGGAGCGGGTTCGACAGCACGGCAACGGTCTTCAGGTCGATGCTCGACCCCGGGGCACCCTTGACGGAGATGACGCCGTCGGTGATCTCGAGGTCGTCGGCGGAGACCTCGAGGGCGTCCGCCGCGATGCGGAGCGCCTTGGCGCGGACCACCCGGGCCGCGAGTGCCACGGCGTTGCCCGACATGACCGCGCCCCGGGAGGCGAAGGTCCCGACGGCGTACGCCATCCGCCGGGTGTCGCCGGTCGTCACGTGGACGTCCTCGAGCCGCACGCCGAGCTCGTCGGCGACGATCTGGGCGAGCACCGTCTGGTGGCCCTGGCCCTGGGTGGTGAGGCCGGTGGCGACGTTGACCCGGCCGCTCGTCTCGACCTGGACGTGCCCGCCCTCGTACGGCCCGACCCCGGTGCCCTCGACGTAGCAGCCGATGCCGAGCCCGACCTTCCGGCCCTCCCGCTCGGCTCGCACCCGGTACTCGGCGAAGTCGTCCCAGCCGACGAGGGCCTTGAGCTTGGCGAGGGAGGCGGGGAAGTC
>DASSQJ010000180.1:0-3786 GCA_035702545.1 Phycicoccus sp. | reverse complement strand
CGGGGCCGACACCCCGGGCGGCCGGTTTGGGCCCGGCCCGGGCAGTTGGGAGGATGACCCGGTGAGCGACTCCCTCTGGACCTACCTCCTCATCGCCCTGGCCGTCCTCGTCGTCGTCGGCGGGGTGCTCGTCGGCTTGATGCGCGGCCGCCGGGGCGGCCGGGCGGCGCCCCCGGTGCCGCCCATCCCCGGTGCGCCCGGCCCGTCCGACGCCGAACAGGCTCCCGACGGGTCGATCGGAACGATCGAGCGCCCCGGGGAGGTGGCCGCGGCGGAGGTGCCGACCGCCCCGGCGCCGGCACCGGAGGTCCCCACCGTCGAGCGGCCCGAGGCCGCGGCCGGCCGGCTCCGGCGGCTCCGGGCCCGGCTGGCGCGCTCGAACACCGCCCTCGGCAAGGGCCTGCTCGCCCTGCTCTCCGGCGGCCGCCTCGACGAGGCCGCGTGGGAGGAGGTCGAGGACACCCTCCTCGCCGCCGACCTCGGCGTCGCCGCGACGACCGAGCTCGTCGACTCGCTGCGCACGCGCGTCGCCGTCGAGGGGTCCACCGACGAGGCGACAGTCCGCGGCTGGCTGCGCGAGGAGCTGCTCAAGGTCGTGGACCCGGGCATGGACCGCTCCCTCGCCGCCGACCGGGTCGAGGGACGGCCCGCGTGCATCCTCGTCGTCGGCGTCAACGGCACCGGCAAGACGACGACCGTCGGCAAGCTGGCGCGGGTGCTCGTCGCCGAGGACAAGGACGTCGTGCTCGGCGCCGCCGACACCTTCCGCGCTGCCGCCGCCGACCAGCTCGAGACGTGGGGGCGGCGCGTCGGCGTGCCGACCGTGCGCTCCGACCGCGAGGGGGCCGACCCGGCGTCGGTCGCCTTCGACTCCGTCCGCGCCGCCGCCGAGCTCGAGGCCGACGTCGTCCTCGTCGACACCGCGGGCCGGCTGCAGAACAAGGTCGGGCTCATGGACGAGCTCGGCAAGGTCAAGCGGGTCATCGAGAAGCAGAGCCCGGTCGACGAGGTGCTCCTCGTCCTCGACGCGACGACCGGCCAGAACGGGATGAAGCAGGCCGAGGTCTTCTCCGAGGTCGTCGGCATCACCGGCATCGTCCTCACCAAGCTCGACGGCACCGCGAAGGGCGGCATCGTCGTCGCGGTGCAGCGCGCGCTCGGGGTCCCGGTCAAGCTCGTCGGGCTCGGTGAGGGTCCGGACGACCTGGCCCCCTTCGACCCCGAGGCCTTCGTCGACGCCATCCTCGACTGAGGACCCGCCCCGGGGCGCCGCCTGCTCCGGGGCCGCCGCCGCTCCGCAATGCGGGGCGAATCACATCCCCGCAGGCCCCTCCGTGGTCATCGGGCCCCGCCGGCTGTGGAAGCGTTGGACCCGTGGGTGGCCTGAGCCCCGTCGAGGTCGAGGTCGCCGTCGTGGGCGGCGGCGTCTCGGGGCTGGCGACCGCCTGGTGGCTGGCCGAGGAGCACGGCGTCGACGCCGTCGTCGTCGAGGCGACCGACCGGGCCGGCGGCAAGGTCGCCACCCGGACCCTGGCCGGGTTGCCGGTCGACACCGGTCCCGACGCCTTCCTCTCGCGGGGGGTCGAGCTCGCCGAGCTCGTCGACCGGCTCGGGCTCGCCGACGACGTCGTGCGACCGAGCGGCGGGGGCGCCTTCATCTACTCCCGCGGCGGGATGCACCCGATCCCCCAGGGTGGGGCGTTCGGCATCCCCGACCGCGCGCTGCCCCTCGTGCGGTCCCGCCTCCTCTCGCTCGCGGGGACGGCACGCGCAGGGCTCGACCTCGTGCGGCCCCGCACCCCGCTCGGGGAGGACCCGACGGTGGCCGATGTGCTGCGACCCCGGTTCGGCGACGAGGTCCTCGAGCGGCTCGTGCAGCCGCTGCTCGGCGGGGTGCACGCCGGCTCGGTCCACCGGATCAGCGCGCGGAGCACCGTGCCCGACGTCCTCGAGATGGCGCGGGGAAGCAGGTCGCTGGTCCTGGCGCTGCGCCGCCGTCGCCGCTCCGCTCCGCGGCCGGCGGGCCCGCCCGCTCCGCCGCTCGTGTCCCTCCACGGTGGCCTCGGCCGGCTGGTCCGCGGCCTCGTCGAGTCGCTCGGCCCGGACCGGGTCGTCACCGGGGCGGCGGCCACGGCCGTGCGACCGGCTCCTCACGGCTGGGAGGTGCTCGCGCCGGGCCTCACGGTCCTGGCCCGCGAGGTCGTCCTGGCCACCCCGGCCCACGTGACGGCCGACCTGGTCGCCGCCGAGGCGCCCGGCCTCGCCGCCGAGCTGCGCGGCATCCCCTACGTCGACGTCGCCACAGTCACCCTCGCCCTGCCGCGGGCGGAGGTCGGCGAGCTCGTCGGGACCGGCTTCCTCGTGCCACCCGTCGAGGACGCCTACCTCGTCGGGTGCACCTGGCTGACGAGCAAGTGGCCCCAGCTCGCCGACCCCGACACGGTGCTCCTGCGCTGCATGGTGGGCCGCGACGGCGACGACCGGTTCACCACCCTCGACGACGACGCCCTCGTCGGCGCCGTGCGCGCCGACCTGGGCCGCCTCATGGGCCTCACCGCGACGCCGAGCGAGGTCCTCGTGCAGCGCTGGCCCCGCGCCATCCCCCAGTACGTCGCCGGCCACGCCGACCGGCTCGACCGCATCGACGCGCTGCGGCCCGACCGCCTGCACCTCACCGGAGCCGGCTACCGCGGCTCCGGGCTGGCGGCGTGCGTCGCCGCGGCCCGGCGCACGGCGTCGGCCGTCGCCACCCAGCTCGACACCCACCCCGTCCCGACACCCCGAGGAGCGGCCCCGTGAGCCACCCCACCAGCCACCCCGCCGGCATCCCCACGCCGCGCGTCGACTTCGCCGCGCGCCCGATGCTCGTGTTCTGGGAGATCACCCGCTCCTGCCTGCTCGCCTGTCGGCACTGCCGCGCCTCGGCCACCGCCGAGCCGCTGCCCGGTGAGCTCGACACCGCCGAGGTCCTCGCCCTCATCGACCAGGTGGCGGGGTTCGGGCGGCCGTACCCGATCCTCGTGCTCACCGGCGGCGACTGCCTCCTGCGCCCCGACGTGTTCGACCTGGTCGCGCACGCGAGCGAGCGCGGCGTCCCCGTCTGCCTCTCCCCGTCGGTGACCCCGATGCTCACCGCCGACTCGATCGCGCGGATGGCGTCCTCCGGGGTCAAGGCGGTCTCCCTCTCCCTCGACGGCGCCTCGCCGGCGACGCACGACGGCATCCGGGGCATCCCGGGGCACTTCGAGCAGTCGCTGCCGGCCATCCGCGCCATCAAGGACGCCGGCATCAAGCTGCAGATCAACACGACGGTGATGAGCGGCAACGTCCACGAGATGCCGGACGTTGCCAAGATCGTCAAGGAATACGGCGTCGACATGTGGGAGGTCTTCTTCCTCGTGCACGTCGGCCGCGGAGAGGCCACCGGCGCCATCACCCCCGAGCAGCACGAGGACGTCTGCCACTTCCTCTACGACGCGTCGCACCACGGCTTCGTCGTGCGCACGGTCGAGGCGCCGTTCTTCCGGCGGGTGGTGCACGAGCGCCGCAGCGGCCGGACCGCCCCCACGACCGAGCTCTACGCCGAGCTCTCCGGCCGCCTCACCGAGCTGGTGGGGGAGGGCGACGCCCGCGCGTCCGCCCACACGGCGGCGACCCGCGACGGCAAGGGCATCCTCTTCGTCGCGTACGACGGCGAGGTCTACCCGGCCGGGTTCCTGCCGCTCGGGCTGGGCTCGGTGCGCGACCGGCCGCTCGCCGAGATCTACCGCAACGACCCGGTGCTGC
>DASSQJ010000179.1:0-12372 GCA_035702545.1 Phycicoccus sp. | reverse complement strand
TCCTGCACTGCCCCGAGCTGATGCTCGACCCCGAGCGCCGGTCGGCCCTGGTCGAGCGCGCCCGGGCGCTGGGGTCGAGCACGATCAGGTGCAGCCGAGCGGCGTTCGAGAAGGTCGCCTACCGCGAGGGCCCCGACGGCTTCCTCGCCGTGGTGCCGGTGGCCGGCGCCGCCCTCGACGACCTGGTGCTCCCCCCGGACCCGCTGGTGCTGGTGTGCGAGGGGCTCGAGAAGCCCGGCAACCTGGGCGCCGTGCTGCGCACCGCGGATGCCGCGGGCGTCGCCGCCGTCGTCGCCGCCGACCCGGCGACCGACTGGGGCAACCCGAACGTCGTGCGGGCGAGCAAGGGGACCGTGTTCTCCGTGCCCGTCGCCTCCGGGTCGACCGAGGAGGTGCTCCAGTGTTTGGCGGACAACGGGATCCGTCTCGTCGCGACCACTCCCGACACCGACCTCCTCCACACCGACGCCGACTACCGGGGGGCGGTGGCCGTGGCGGTGGGGACGGAGAAGCACGGCCTGACCCCCACGGCGCTCGCCGCGGCCGCGACCCGGGTCCGGATCCCGATGGCGGGCCGAGTCAACTCGCTGAACGCCGCGACGGCGGCCGCGGTCGTCGTCTACGAAGCGGTGCGGCAGCGCTCGCTGTGACGGACGCGGGGACCCGGTCGCCGGTCCCGGTGGGGCCCGTGTGGCGGGTGCGGCACCACCCCCGCGCGGCCCCTTCGTGACCTCATCGTGACCTTCCAGGGGCTGGTCAGGAGCACCCCTGACGGTGTGCGACCATGAACGACATGCGAGTTGACCACGTCGTCTACGCGGCCGAGCACGACGGCCTCCAGGCCACGGCCGAGCGCCTCGCGAAGCTGATCGGCGTGAAGCCGGTCGATGGGGGAGTCCACCCGCGCTTCGGGACGCGCAACGTCATCCTCCCGCTCGCCCACGAGCGGTACGTCGAGGTGGTCGAGGTGCTCGAGCACCCCGCCGCCGACAAGGCACCCTTCGGGCAGGTCGTCCGGGCGCGGTCCGAGGCGGGCGGGGGCTGGCTCGGCTGGGTCGTGCGCGTCGACGACATCCACGAGCAGGAGAAGCGACTGGGCCGCGAGGCGGTCGACGGCAACCGGCACCGCCCGGACGGCGTCGAGCTGCGCTGGAAGCAGATCGGGGTCAAGGGCCTCCAGGCCGACCCGCAGCTGCCGTTCTTCGTCGAGTGGGAGCCGGGCGTCCCGCATCCCTCCGAGGACGCCCACACCGAGGTGACCATCGAGTCGCTCCAGATCGCCGGCGACCCGGCACGGGTGCGCGAGTGGCTCGGCCTCCCCGCGGACGCAACCTCCTCGGCCATCGACTTCACCTTCGTCTCGCCCCACGGCACTCCGGGGCTCATGGCGGTCACCTTCGACACCCCGCACGGCGAAGTCACCGTCTGACGTCTCCGCCCGCGCGGGACGGCGGTCGGCCCGCCGCCTGGCGCGTGGGCCGCGACCGGCGGATGCTCCCAGCCCTCAGGAGCGGCGCGACCAGCGCCGCAGCCGCAGGCTGTTCGTCACGACGAGGACGCTGCTCATCGCCATCGCCGCGCCGGCGATCATCGGGCTGAGCAGCCCGGCCATCGCGAGCGGGATGGCGGCGACGTTGTAGCCGAAGGCCCACCCGAGGTTCTGCCGGATGGTCCGCAGCGTCGCCCGGGACAGCGCGATGGCGTCGACGACGGCAGGGAGGTCGGCGCGGAGCAGCACGATGTCGGCGGCGTCGGCGGCGACGTCGGTGCCGGTGCCCATCGCGATGCCGAGGTCGGCCTGGGCCAGCGCCGCCGCGTCGTTGACCCCGTCACCGACCATCGCGACCACCCGGCCGCGGGACTGGAGCCGGGCGACCATCGCGTGCTTGTCCTCCGGCCGGACGTCCGCGACCACCCGGGCGGCGGGGATGCCGACGTCCTTGGCCACGGCGAGGGCGGCCCGGTCGTGGTCCCCGGTCAGCAGGTACGCCGGCAGGCCCTCGTCGGCGAGGTCGCGGATGGCCCGCGCCGAGCTGCGGCGCACGGTGTCGGCGACGGTGAGGGAGGCGCGGGCGGTGCCGTCCCAGCCGACCCAGACGGTGGTGCCCTCGACGGTCGGCCGGGCGATCTCGGCGGGGACCTCGGTGAAGAGGTCGGCCCGGCCGACGGTGACCTCGGACCCCTTGATGCGCGCCCGGGCACCGGCGCCGGGCAGGGCCTCGAAGTCCTCTATCGCGGGCAGCGTGAGGGCTCGCGCGCGGGCTCCCGCGACGATCGCGGCGGCGACCGGGTGCTCGCTGCCGGACTCGACGGCTGCCGCGGCCCGCAGCGCCTGGTCCTTGGGGAGGCGACCCGCGGTGGCGACGTCGACGAGGGTCATCTGGCCTGTCGTGACCGTCCCGGTCTTGTCGAGGACGACGGCATCGACCCGCCGGGTGTCCTCGAGGACGTCGGCGCCCTTGATGAGGATGCCCATCCGGGCGCCCCGGCCGGTGCCCACGAGCAGGGCTGTGGGAGTGGCCAGGCCGAGCGCGCAGGGGCAGGCGATGACGAGGACGGCGATGCCGGTCTCGAGCGCGTGCGCCGCGTCGCCGGTCGCCAGCCACCAGCCGGCGAAGGTGAGCGCGGCGAGGACGAGGACGATCGGGACGAACACGGCCGACACCCGGTCGGCGAGGCGCTGGATCGGCGCCTTGGACGTCTGCGCCCGCTCGACGAGGCGGGCGATGCCGGCGATGGTCGTCTCCGAGCCCACCCGGGACGCCTCGACGACGAGCCTCCCCGTCGTGTTCACCGTGCCGCCCGTGACCTCGTCGCCGGGGACGACGTCGACCGGCAGGGACTCACCGGTGACGAGCGAGGCGTCGACGGCGCTGCGACCCTCGACGACCTGCCCGTCCGTGGCGACCTTCTCCCCGGGTCGGACGACGAAGCGGTCCCCCACGGCGAGCCGGTCGACCGGAACGCGCTCCTCGGTCGTGGCGCCCGTCGCCGGGTCCTCGCGCAGGATGCTGACGTCCTTGGCGCCGAGGGTGAGCAGGCCGCGGAGCGAGTCGCGCGTGCGGTCGGTGGCGCGGGCCTCCATCCACCGCCCGATGAGGAGGAAGGTCGTGACGACGGTCGCCGTCTCGAACCAGAGGTGGGACCCCTCGCCGGACATCCCGTCGGCGGCCGCGCCGCGCAGCACGACGACGAGGGAGGAGAGGTAGGCGGCGAGGACGCCGAGCGAGACGAGGGTGTCCATCGTCGAGGCCCCGTGCCGGGCGTTGGTCGCGGCGGCCTTGTGGAACGGCCAGCCCGCCCAGAGGACGACCGGGGTGGCCAGGGCCAGCTGGATCCACGGCTCGTTCGGGAGGTCGAGCCCCGGCCACATCGCGATGACGACGAGCGGCACAGTGAGGATCGCCGCGACGACGGCCCGGCGCCGCAGCACGTCCTGGCGCGCGACCTGGTGGTGCCGCACGCCGGCGGTCGCGCCGTCGACGGCGCTCTGGGCGTCCTCGGCGGGCTGCGCCGGGTGGCCGCCGGCGTCGGCGGCGTCGGTGGTCGGAGCGGAGGTTTCGCTCGGCTGGACGGACGCGCCGGCCCCGCTGGTCGGGCTGGTCGGCAGGCTCGGGGCAGGGGTGGTCCGGGTCGCCGGCGACGTGGCCGGAGACCCGCCGTCCCCGATGACCTCGGCGCCGTAGCCGGTCTTGCGGACGGTCTTGAGGAGGTCCTGCACCGTGACGGCGCCTGAGTAGCGCACCGTCGCCTTCTCGGTGGCGAGGTTGACGACGGCCTCGACCCCTTCGAGCTTGCCGAGCTTGCGCTCGATGCGGGCCGAGCACGAGGCGCACGTCATCCCGGTGATGGCGAGGTCGACCTCGTGCACCTCGTCCGCGGGGCGGTCGGTGGTCTGGGTCATGTCAGCTCCTCACGAGGCGGGCGATCGCGGCCTGCACCTCGGTGACCTTCTCGGCCGCCGCCTCGTCGGACTCGCGGGCGGCCTCGACGACGCAGTGCGCGATGTGGTCGTCGAGCAGCCCGAGGCTCACGGCCTGGAGGGCCCGCGTCACGGCGCTCACCTGGGTGAGGACGTCGATGCAGTAGGTGTCGTTCTCGACCATCCGGGCGATTCCGCGGACCTGGCCCTCGATGCGGCGCAGGCGCCGGAGGTGGGCTTCCTTGGTCTCGGAGTACCCGGGGACGACGGGGTGGGCGTCGGTGGTCACGGCCATGGGAACATCATACCCCCATGGGGTATTCCACCGCTCGCGGGGGGGGATCAGGCGAGGTGCTGCCTGACGAGCTTGGCGGGGGCCCTGGTCGCCCACGCGTCGGTGACGATCTCGGCGAGCTCGAGGTAGTCGAGCCGGCCGAGGTCGCGCTCCCGGACGAGGACCGCGTCGTAGCCGTCGAAGTGGGGCGTGGTGAACCACGGCTCGCCGGACTGGAGGAGCGCCTCCTTGTCGTCCGGGCCGGGGACGACGACGCCGATGACGTCCGGGATGAGCTCGCCGGAGTCGGGGTCGACGGCGTCCTTGCGGGGGCCGCGCCAGAAGACGAACGTCCGTCCCCGGACGGCGTAAGCGGGATGCTCGTCCGTGCCCTCCCGGGTCACCTCGGGCAGCGCCATCGCGATGCCGTCGAGGTCCTCGCGGTCGACGGGGCGGGCGTGGTCGGAGTGGTCAGGGTGGTCCTGGGGTGCCACCTCACCACCATCCCACACCGGTCCGCCGCCGCACCCACCCCCATCCCACACCGCTCCGCCGCCGCACCCCCACCCCCACTCCTTGCCCGTTCGACCGCCCGACACCCCGTCCGGACGGCGTGGCAAGCGGTCGAACCGGCAACAAGTCGGATGAAAGGGGGCGCCCGTCAGGGGAGGTGGTCGACGAGCTCGGGGGCCAGCCCGACGTACGACGGTGGGGTGAGCGCGACGAGCCGTTCCTCGACGTCCGCCGGCAGGCCGAGGCCCCGGACGAAGCCCACGAGGTCCTCCCGGCCGATGCGCCGCCCACGGGTCAGCTCCTTGAGCCGCTCGTACGGCTCGTCCATCCCGGGTACGCCCTGGGCCGCGAGGGCCCGCATCGCCGACTGGACCGCCTCCCCGAGCACCTCCCAGTTCGCGTCGAGGTCGGCCGCCATCGCGTCCGGGACCGCGTCGAGGCCGGCGAGCCCACGCTGGGCGTTGTCGATGGCGAGCAGGCTGTGGCCGAGCGCCGAGCCGATGTTGCGTTGCATCGAGGAGTCGGTGAGGTCGCGCTGGAGCCGGCTCTGGACGAGGGTCGCGGAGAGGACGTCGAGGAGCGCGTTGGAGACCTCGAGGTTCGCCTCGGCGTTCTCGAAGCGGATGGGGTTGACCTTGTGGGGCATCGTCGACGAGCCCACCGTGCCCTGCCCGCGGACCTGGGCGAAGTAGCCCATCGAGATGTACGACCAGACGTCGGTGCACATGTTGTGCAGCACGCGGTTGAAGCGCGCGATGTCGGCGTAGAGCTCGGCCTGCCAGTCGTGGCTCTCGATCTGCGTCGTCAGCGGGTTCCACGTCAGGCCGAGGTGCTCGACGAAGGCGCGACTGACGTCCTGCCAGTCGGCGTCGGGAACGGCGGCGAGGTGGGCGCCGTACGTCCCGGTGGCCCCGTTGAGCTTGCCGAGGAACTCGGCGTCGTCGACCCGTGCGAGCTGGCGGCGCATCCGCCACGCGAGGACCGCGAGCTCCTTGCCCATCGTCGTCGGCGTGGCCGGTTGGCCGTGGGTGTGGGCGAGGAGCGGGACGTCGCGCAGCTCGCGCGCCATCGCGGAGAGGGCGTCGACGAAGTCCGCGGCGCGCGGCAGCCAGACCTGCTGGACGGCGCCCTTGACCATGACGGCGTAGGAGAGGTTGTTGATGTCCTCGCTCGTGCAGCAGAAGTGGACGAGCTCGGCGAGGCCGGCGTCCTCGGGGGCCGGGGCGATGGCACGCAGCCGTTCCTTGAGGAAGTACTCGACGGCCTTGACGTCGTGCTGGGTGACCCGCTCGGTGGCGGCCAGCTCCTCGATCTGCTCGGGCCCGAAGGTGGTGACGACCTCCCGCAGCGCCGCCCGCTCGGCGTCGGTGAGGCGCCGGACGCCCGGGACGACCTGCCGGTCGGTGAGGTGGATGAGCCACTCGACCTCGACGTGCACGCGGGCCCGGTTCAGGGCCGGCTCGGAGAGGTGGTCGACGAGGGGGGCGACGACACCGCGGTACCGGCCGTCGAGGGCGCCGAGGGCGATGGGCGGGGTGACGTCGGCGAGGCGTGCCGCGTCCACGAGCCCGGAGGCGGGTCGGGACGAGGGTCGCGACGCGGCGGCGTCGGTCGGGCTGGCCATGGCGCCATCCTCCCAGCCCCGTTCCCCGACCTCGAATGCCGGGTGCCGCGCAACACGCCGTTCTGCCCGGCGCCCGGCATTCGACGTCGGGGAGGAGTGGGGGGAGCCGAGGGAGGAGCGGAGGAACGGGTGGCTCCGGAGGGCCGCGGCGGATGCGGTCAGCGGGCGTCGAGCTCGTGTCGGACGTGCTCGACGATGCCCGGGACAGCAGCGACGATCTCGGCGTGGGTCTGGTCGTACTCCGGGTCCGCGCCGAACCAGGGGTCGTCCATCCCGAGGTCCCCGGCGGCGGCGGCCTCGGGGTCGAAGGAGCGGAGCATCCGGACCCGGTCCGCCTCCTCCGCGTCGCGGGCGAGGAGCTCGAGGTGCCGCGCGTGTTGGTGGTCGGCGGCCAGCACGAGGTCGACGTCGTCGAACCAGTCCGCCTCGAACCGCCGCGCCCGGTGGGACGACCAGCCGAGGTCGCGGTGGCCGTGCCGGTCCAGGGCCGACCGGGTTCGCGGGTGCATCGGGTTCCCGAGCTCCTCGTCGGAGGTCCCTGCCGAGTCGACCTCGACGAGATGGGCGAGCCCGGCGTCCTCGAAGGCCTCACGCAGCACGTACTCGGCCATCGGGGAGCGGCAGATGTTGCCGTGGCAGACGACGGTGATGCGGTAGGGGCGCTGGCTCATGCCCCCATCCTCGCCGAGGTCGTGCCGCCGTCGTCGACGCCCCTACCCCCCACCCCCGGAGCCGAGGGCCGACACCCGGACTCCTTGCTCCTTTGGCCGCTCCCAACGGCCCCGAGACGGCGTGTCGACCGGGCGAACTGGCAATGAATGGGAGCCCGGGGCCGGGTCAGGTGATGTCGAACCAGCCGGGAGCCGCCGCGACGAAGGCCTCCCGCGACATCCGGCCGGCGCCCTCGGGGATCCGTCCCCAGAGCGGCGCCCCCGTCACCCGGGGCAGGTCGACGAGGTTCTCCGACTCCGCCAAGCCCGGGTCGCCCGGCCACGAGCCGACGACCACCCCGAGCAGCGGGAGGGAGCGCGCCGCCAGCGCCTCGGCCGTCAGTGCCGACGTGCTCAACGTCCCCAGGCCGGCGGACGCGACGAGGACGACGCCGCAGGAGACGCCCTTGTACCGCAGAGCCGTCCCGAGGTCGGCGAGCGTGCCGCCCCGGGAGTCGAGCCGGACGAGGAGGCCGCCCGCCCCCTCGACGAGCGTCACGTGCGCCGCGGACGCGAGCTCGCCGACCCGACGGGCGTGGTCGGCGACCGAGGGCACCGTGACCCCCTCCCGCCGGGCAGCGGCCTCGGGCGACAGCGGGTCGCGCAGCCGGACCAGCTCGTGGACCGCCAGGTCGTCACCGACGAGCCGGCGGACATCGTCGACGTCCCCGGCCTCGCCCGGCCCCACCCCGGTCTGCGCCGGCTTGACGACCGCGACCGTGCTGCCCCGGGCCCGGACCAGCGCGGCCAGCGCGGCCGTGGCGACGGTCTTGCCGACCCCGGTACCCGTGCCGGTGACGAGGACGACGGAGGGCAGCGAGCGCGGGTCGGCCACCGTCAGCCGCGGGCCGGCAGGACCTCGGCGAGCACCCGGCAGGCGAGGTCGAGGTCGTGGACGGTGTGGTCGGCGTGCGCGGTGAGGCGCAGCCGGGAGGTGCCGTCGGGGGTCGACGGCGGCCGGAACGCCCCGACGCGCACGCCCAGCGCCTGGGCCCGGTCGACGGCCTCGACCGTCTCGTGCGGACCGGGCATCGGCACCGACATCACCGCGCCCGTGGGCACCGACACGTCGCAGGCGGCGGCGAGGCGGGCCGCGTTGGCGTGGAGCTGTCGGGTGAGCTCGGGGTGCTCGCGGAGCACCTGGAGCGCGGCGAGCGCGGCCCCCGCCGAGGAGGGGGCGAGCCCGGTGTCGTAGATGAAGGGGCGGGCCGTGTTGACGAGGTGCTCGCGCACGAGCGGCGAGGCGAGGACGACGCCACCCTGCGCGGCGAGGGACTTCGACAGGGTCGAGGTGACGACGACGTGCTCGGCACCGGCGAGGCCGGCCTCGGCGAGCAGCCCCGCACCCCCGGGACCGGTCACGCCGACCGCGTGGGCCTCGTCGAGGACGAGGAGTGCCCCGACCTCGGCGGCGAGGTGGACGAGCTCCGCCACCGGGGCCGTGTCGCCGAGCACGGAGTACACCGACTCCGCGACGACGATCGCCCGGGGGCTCTCGCGCCGGGCGAGCAGCTCGGCCATGTGGTCGAGGTCGTTGTGCCGGGCGACGCTGACGGCGGCCCGGGACAAGCGGCAGCCGTCGATGAGCGAGGCGTGCGCGTGCTCGTCGCTGACGATGAGCGTGCCGGCGTCGGCCAGGCTCGTCAGGGCCGCGAGGTTCGCCGCGTACCCGCTCGAGAGGACGAGGGCCGCCGGCGCCCCGGTGAACGCGGCGAGGGCGGTCTCGAGCTCCTCGTGGACGTCGAGGGTGCCCGTGACGAGGCGGGACGCCCCCGCACCCGTCCCGTACGTCTCGGCGGCCGCGACGGCCCCCGCGACGACGGCCGGGTGGTGGCGCAGGCCGAGGTAGTCGTTGCCCGCGAGGTCGAGGGCGTCACCGGCCTTGGTCGCGATGAGGCGACGGGTCAGCCCCGCGTCCTCGCGAGCGGCGGCGGCGTCCCTGATCCGGTCGAGGGGGCTCGTCACGTGAGCGATCCTGCCACGTGCCCCCACGGGCCCGCCTGTCGTCCGGGGGCGGACGGCCGTTCGGACGATCGCCGGATCGACCCCGACGGCGCACGGATGTGAGATGCGTTCCATCCGCCCTCTCCGATGGTTAGGCCACCCTAAGTCGGTGCTAGCGTCGACGGCGTGAGCACGCCCCTGGACCGGGTCCCGTTCGGGATGCCGGTCCGCGTCGTCGCGGCGGAGTCGCCGGTCGACCTCACCCGCCGCCTCGCCGAGCTGGGCCTGCGCCCGGGGGCCGTCGTGCGCTGCCTCCACCGCACGGCCGGGGGTGGCCGGGTCCTCGACGTCGGCGGTGCCCGGATCGCCCTGGGCCGGACCGTCCTGCGCGCCGTCACGACGGAGCCGGCCGCCCCGTGACCACCACCCGAGCCGAACCGGGCCGCCCGGCCGCACCGTCGTGCCACGCCGACGACGGAGGCCCCGCGGCACCGGCCGGAGCCCCCGTCGTCGTCCTCGCCGGTGCCCCCAACGTCGGCAAGTCCACGCTCTTCAACGCCCTGACCGGCGCCCGGCGCACCGTCGGCAACTGGCCGGGGACCACCGTCGAGGTCGGGCGTGGACGCCTCGACGTCGCTGGGCGCACGGCCTCACTCGTCGACCTCCCCGGCGCCTACTCGCTGGACCCGATGAGCCCGGACGAGGCGCTGACCCGGGAGGTGCTGCTCGCCGAGGGCGCGGACCGGCCCGACGTCGTGGTCGTCGTGGTGTCGGCGGCGCACCTGGCGCGCAGCCTGTACCTCGTCGCCCAGGTGCGCGAGACCTCCCTGCCCGTCGTCGTCGCGGTGACGATGACCGACGTCGCCGCCCGCCGCGGGCTGGCGGTCGACGCCGCGGCGCTCGCCGGCGTCCTCGGGTGCCCCGTCGTCGTCCTCGACCCCAGGCGCCGCTCCGGCGTGCTCCGGCTCGTCGAGGAGGCCGGGCTGGCCCTCGGTGCCCGCGCCGTCCCGCCGCGGGACCGGGCCGACGCCGGGCACGTCCCCGGGGAGGGACCGCGAACCTCATCCGGTGCGGGCCATCCGCCGGACGGTGGCCACCCGCCGGACGACGCCCCCGGGTCGGCCGACATCGACCCGCTCGACGACCTCGCCTCGGCCGACGAGCGGTTCTCCTGGGTCGACGCCGCGGTCACGGCGGCCCTGCACGAGACCGGCCTCGAGCGTCGCACCTGGTCCGACCGGATCGACCGGGTCGCGACGGCGCCGGTCGTCGGGCCGCTGCTCTTCCTCGCCGTCATGTGGGCCGTCTTCCAGCTGACGACGACCGTCGCCGCGCCCCTCCAGGACGCCCTCGACGCCTTCGTCGGGGGCCCGCTGTCGAGCGGGGCCGGCCGGCTGATCGACGCGATCGGCCTCGGCGACACCCCCGTCCGCGGCCTCGTCGTCGACGGCATCGTCGCCGGCGTCGGGATGCTCCTCACCTTCGTGCCGCTCATGGCCCTGATGTTCCTGCTCCTCGCGGTGCTCGAGGACTCCGGCTACATGGCCCGCGCGGCCGTCGTCACCGACCGGCTCATGGGCCGGCTCGGGCTGCCCGGCCGCGCCTTCCTCCCCCTCGTCGTCGGGTTCGGGTGCAACGTTCCGGCGGTCGCGGCGACCCGCATCCTGCCGACCGCCCGGCACCGGGTCCTCACCGCGCTCCTCGTCCCGTTCACCTCGTGCTCGGCGCGCCTCACGGTCTACGTCCTGCTCGCCGAGACGTTCTTCCCCGAGCACGCCGGCAGCGTCGTGTTCGCGATGTACGTCGTCTCCATCCTCCTCGTCGTCCTCGTCGGGCTGGCCCTGCGCTCGACGCTGTGGCGGACGATGGGGGCCGACCCCCTCGTCATCGACCTGCCGCCCTACCAGCGGCCGACCGTGCGGCTGACCCTGTCGGTGGCGTGGCTGCGGCTCCAAGGCTTCCTGCGGACGGCGTCCGGGATCATCGTCGCCACCGTCGTCGTCGTGTGGCTGCTCCAGTCCGTCCCGGTCGGTGGTGCCGGATCGTTCGGTGCCGTCCCGGTGTCGGAGAGCCTCTACGCGGAGGTGGCCCGCTGGTTCGCCCCGGCCCTGGCCCCTGCCGGCTTCGGCGCGTGGGAGCTCGTCTCCGCCCTCGTCGTCGGCTTCGTCGCCAAGGAGGCCGTCATCTCGTCGTGGGCGCAGACCTTCGCCCTCGCCGAACCGGCGTCGTCGCACGCGCCCGGCGGCCTCGGGGACCACCTCCTCGTCGCGTTCGGGGCCTCGAGCGGCGGCCACGCGGGCGTCGCGGCCGTCGCCTTCATGGTCTTCCTCCTCGCCTACACGCCGTGCGTCGCGACCCTCGCCGCCCAGCGCCGCGAGGTCGGGATGCGGTGGACCGCCTTCGGTGTCGCGGTCCAGCTCGTCGTCGCGTGGACCCTCGCCGTCCTCGTCTTCCAGGTCGGGCGGGTGTTCTGGTGACCACGCGTACGGGCGGGACGACGACCGGGACGTCGTCCGGGATGACGACGCCGGGCACCGGCGGCCCGCTGTCGGCGGTGTTGGAGGCCTTCGGGAGCGGCGCGGGTTCGCTGGCCGAGGTCGCCGCACGCTCCGGCCTGTCGCCGGAGGTGGTCCGGGCTGCCGTCGACCACCTCGTGCGGATGGGTCGGCTGGAGGCGAAGGAGCTGGCCCTCGGCTGCCCCACGGGGGGGTGTGGCTCCTGTGCCTCCGGAACCCCGCAGGGGGCGGCCGGCTGCGGCGCGCCCGGTCCGTCCGGACGGCGCTCCGGTCCCGTCCTCGTGACGATCGGCCTGCGCCGGAGCTGACCGCGGCCGTCGCGAACCGGACGTGGCTCCGGCGCTCCGCGGCCGCTGGAGAGGACAGGATGGGGAAGGTCCGCGCCGCCCGGCGCAGGACTCCATCCGAGGAGGACGTCGCTGTGCCCAGGCCCCCGCTGCCGCCCGAGGTCGCCGAGCGCCTCCGTCGCCCGAACCCCGCGGTCGTCGCCGTCCTCGTGCCGAGCGGTGCGCCGATGTCGGTCGCGACGTGGTACCTCCTCGAGGAGGACGGCACGGTCCTGCTCAACATGGATGCGGCGCGTGCCCGGGTCGAGTGGATGCGCGCCCGCCCGCAGGTGGCGCTCACCGCGCTCGACGAGCACGAGTGGTACACGCACGTCAGCATCCGCGGCACCGTCGTGCGGTGGGAGGACGACCCGGTCAAGGCGCTCGCCGACATCGACCGGCTCTCCCGGCACTACCGCGGTCGGGCGTACCCGAACCGGGAGCGGCCGCGGATCAGCTGCTGGGTGCGCGTCGAGCACTGGCACGGCTGGGGGCAGGCGAAGGCCGACTGACGCGGCGGCCCACGGCGCAAGGCGACCAGGC
>DASSQJ010000178.1:0-19763 GCA_035702545.1 Phycicoccus sp. | reverse complement strand
AAGTCGAGGTCGTTCTGGAGCACGTGGTTGATCAGCCCGCCCAGCCACGCGATGTCGGAGCCGGCCCGGATCGGCACATGCAGGTCGGCCAGCGCCGAGGTCCGCGTGAACCGCGGGTCGACGTGGATGATCTTCGCGCCGCGCCGCTTCGCCTCCATCACCCACTGGAAGCCCACGGGGTGGCACTCGGCCATGTTCGAGCCCTGGATGACGATGCAGTCCGCGTTCGACAGGTCCTGCTGGAAGGTCGTGGCCCCTCCCCGGCCGAAGCTCGTCCCCAGACCGGGAACGGTGGAGGAGTGTCAAATACGGGCCTGGTTCTCGATCTGGATGGCGCCCATCGCCGTGTACAGCTTCTTCATGAGGTAGTTCTCCTCGTTGTCGAGGGTCGCTCCTCCGAGGCTGGCGATGCCGAGGGTGCGGCGGGTGCGCTTGCCGCCGCTCTCCCACTCCCAGTGGCGGCGTCGCGTCTCGACGACGCGGTCGGCGATCATGTCCATCGCGGTGTCGAGGTCGAGGTCCTCCCACTCGGTGCCGTGCGGACGCCGGTACCGCACCTTGGTGACCCGGTGGTCGGACGTGACGAGCTGCGTGCTCGCGCTGCCCTTGGGGCACAGCCGGCCGCGCGAGATGGGCGACGCGGGGTCCCCCTCGATCTGGACGACCTGCTCGTCGGTGACGTAGACCTTCTGGCCGCAGCCGACGGCGCAGAACGGGCACACCGAGTCGACGACGGAGTCGGCCTCGCTCGTGCGGGGGGTGAGGTGGCGGGTCGTGTCGGACACGACGGCGGCGCCGCGTCCCAGCCGGTCACGGCCGCGGACCTGGCGCAGCACCGGCCACTCGAGGGGTGACGGCACCTCGACCACCTCATCTCGTCCTCGACACCTGCTCCGGATCGCACGCTAGCCCCCTCGCCGGTGCAGCGGGGCAAACGATGCACGGCACCTTTCGCGAGGTTCGGGAGCTAGGGTCGTCCCCGGAGGCGTACCTCGTCTGGTGACGGGCGCGGTCTTCAACACCGACGTGACCGAGGACCTCGGTCAGGCGGGTTCGATTCCCGTCCGCCTCCGCCAACTGCCTTCCCGCAGAAGAGAGGACGCCCGCATGGACCCACGCCGCCGCGTCCCCCGCACCGACGCGGTGCTGGCCGACCCGGCCGTGCGGGCCGCGTCGGACCGGCTCGGCCACGACCGGGTCCACGCCGCCGTCACCGAGGTGCTCGAGCGGTGCCGGAACGGCGAGCTCGCCCCGGAGGAGGTCGCGTCCGCGGTCGTCGAGTCGTTGCCGGCCCGGAGCACGTCACTGCGGCCAGTCGTCAACGCGACCGGGGTCGTCGTCCACACCAACCTGGGACGGGCCCCGCTGTCGGCAGCGGCCGTCGAGGCGCTCGTCACCGCCTCGGGGACCACCGACGTCGAGATGGACCTCGCAACGGCACGGCGGGGGCCGCGCGGCGCCGGCGCGCTCGCGGCGCTGCGGGCGGCGGTCCCCGACGCGGGGGACGTCCACGTCGTCACGAACGGGGCGGCCGCGCTCGCCCTCGCCGCGCGTGCGCTGGCCGCCGACGCGGAGGTCGTCGTCTCCCGTGGTGAGCTCGTCGAGATCGGGGACGGCTTCCGCATCCCGGAGCTCGTCGAGTCCCTCGGCGTCCGGTTGCGCGAGGTCGGCACGACGAACCGGGTCCGCCTCGAGGACTACGCGGCGGCCCTGGGGGAGCGGACCGCCTTCGTCCTCAAGGTGCATCCGTCCAACTTCCGGGTCGAGGGGTTCACCTCGAGCGTGCCGGTGGAGCAGCTGGCGACCCTCGGCGTCCCCGTCGTCGCCGACATCGGCTCCGGGCTGCTCCGCCCCCACCCTCGCCTGCCGGAGGAGCCGGATGCGACGACGACCCTGCGGGCGGGAGCAACGCTCGTCACGGCGTCCGGGGACAAGCTCCTCGGCGGCCCCCAGTGCGGGCTGCTCCTCGGCGCGGCCGACGTGGTCCAGCGGCTGCGGCGGCATCCGATGGCGCGGGCGCTGCGGGTCGACAAACTGACCCTGGCGGCCCTCGAGGCGACCCTGGTCGGCCCGCCGACCCCGGTGGCCCGCGCCCTCGCCACTGACCCGGACGCCCTGTGGCGCAGGGCGACCCGGCTCACCGCATCCCTGGGCCCGGAGGCCGAGGCCGTCGCCTCCGAGGGGCGCGTCGGTGGTGGGGGCGCGCCGGGCACGCCGCTGCGCAGCGCCGCGGTGGCGCTGCCCGCTTGGCTGGCACCCGCGCTGCGGCTGCGTGACCCGGCGGTCGTCGGTCGCGTCCACGAGGGCCGCCTCCTCCTCGACCTGCTCGCCGTCCCGGCGGAGGAGGACGAGGTGCTCCTCGAGGCCGTCCGCCGGGTCCTGGCCGACCCCGGGGGCGCCTGACGTGCACGTCGTCGCCACCGCCGGCCACGTCGACCACGGCAAGTCCACCCTCGTCCGGGCCCTGACCGGGCAGGACCCGGACCGGCTCGAGGAGGAGCGTCGCCGCGGCCTCTCGATCGAGCTCGGCTACTGCTGGACCGACCTGCCCGGAGCGGGCGAAGTCGCGTTCGTCGACGTCCCGGGGCACGAGCGGTTCATCGCGACGACCCTCGCCGGCCTCGGTCCCGTGCCGGTCGCCCTCCTCGTCGTCGCGGCCGACGACCCGTGGATGCCGCAGGCCGCCGAGCACCTCGCGGCCCTCGACGCCCTGGGGGTGCGGCACGGGGTCCTCGTCGTGACCCGCGCCGACCTCGCCGACCCCGGACGCGCTCTCGCGCGAGCCCGTTCGGAGGTGGACCGCACGTCACTTGCGGGTGCTCCGGCCGTCGTGGCCAGCGGACGCACCGGGGCCGGGATGGCGGAGCTGCGGTCGGTCCTGGCTGCGGTGCTGTCCGACCTGCCCGGGGCGCCCGGGGACGGCGACACTCGTCTCTGGGTCGACCGCCGCTTCCACGTCCGCGGCACCGGGACCGTCGTCACGGGCACCCTCGTCTCCGGCTCGGTGGCGCCCGGGGACGTCCTCGAGGGTGCCGGCGAGCCCGTGCGCGTGCGGGGCGTCGAGGCCCTCGGTCGCCCGAGGGAGCGGATGGCCGCGGTCGCCCGCGTCGCCCTCGACCTCGGCGGCCGGGCGCCGGAGCCGGTCGGGCGGGGGACGGCACTGGTCACCCCGGGGGCGTTCCTCGAGGCGAGCACCGTCGACGTCGCCCTCAGCGGTGCGGAGGACCTCGACCACGTCCCCGAGCACCCGCTGCTCCACTGTGGCTCCGCCGTCGTCGGCGTCCGTCCCCGGCGGCTCGCGGCGGGTGCGTGGCGGCTCATCCTCGACCGCCCCCTGCCCGTGCGGGTCGGGGACCGGGCGGTGCTCCGCGACCCCGGGAGCAGGGCGCTCTGGGGCGTCGAGGTCCTCGACCCGGTGCCGCCGGCGCTGCGGCGCCGGGGCGCTGCGGCCGAGAGGGGTCGGGTCCTCCTCTCGGGGGACCACTCGCCGGGGGCCGAGCTGGCCCGTCGCGCCGTCGTCCGTCGCTCGCTGCTGCGGAGGGCCGGCGTCGTCGTCGAGCCCCTGCCCCCGGGCACCGTCGTGGCCGGCGACTGGCTCGTGGACCCGGCCCTCGCCCGGTCGCTGCGTGAGCGCCTCGTCGCCCTCGTCGGGGAGACCGAGGCTCGCGGGGAGGAGGGCCTGGCGCCTGCGGCGGCCGCCCGGGCGCTGGACCTCCCCGACCCGGCCCTCGCCCTGGCCCTCGTCGACCCGCCGCTCCACCTCGAGAGGGGCCGCATCACCGCGGCGCGCGACCGGGGGCTGCCGCCGGAGGCGCAGCACGCCCTCGAGCGGCTCCGGGCGGAGCTCGCTGCCGACCCGTTCGCGGCGCCCGACGCCGCCCGGCTCGCCGAGCTCGAGGTGGACGACACGCTCCTGGCCCGGCTGCACCGCTCGGGCCACCTCGTCCGGCTCGCGCCGGGCCTCGCACTGCTCCCCGGTGCCGTCGACGAGGCGGTGGAGCGGCTGGCGGCACTCCCGGAACCGTTCACGGTGAGTGAGGCCCGGCAGGCCCTGGGGACTACGCGCAGGGTGGTCCTGCCCCTCCTCGCGCACCTCGACGCGACCCGGCGGACCGCGCGGCTCCAGGACGACCGCCGGCGACTGCGGGGCTGACGACGGGGGCGACCCGGGCAGTCCGCCCGGCGTGATGACGCGCGGCTTTCCATGCGCGCGCACCTCGACCCCCGGAAGAGCACTCCGGTTCGAGGTGATGACGCCCGGCTTTCCGTGCGCCTGCGCCTCGACCCGGCCGTGGCACCCGCCCGCCGGCGGCCCGGGCGTGGCATGCTCGCCCCGTGTCGGCGACGGCGACGGCGGAGGCAGCGCGGACGGCCGGCGCCCGGGTGCGGGAGGCCGTGACCTGGCTGACGCCCGGCTACTTCGCCCTCGTCATGGCGAGCGGCATCATCTCGGTCGGGCTGTCCCTCGAGGGTTTCGCCACGCTCTCGCGCGTCCTCCTCGGCGTGACCGTCCTCGCGTACGCCGTCCTCGTCGTCCTCTTCGCGTGGCGCATTGCCCGGTACCGGCACACCGTCCGGGAGGACTTCGCCGACCCGGCCCGCGCCTTCGGCTTCTTCACCTTCGTCGCCGGCACCAACGTCCTCGGAGCGCGGCTCGCCATGGCCGACGCCCCGGGCGCCACCGCCGTGCTGCTCACCGTCTCGGCCCTCACGTGGTTCGTCCTCGGCTACGTCGTGCCGTGGACCGCGGTGCTCGGCCGCTCCGAGCGCCCCGTCATCCGCGCCGCGAACGGGACGTGGTTCATCTGGGTCGTCGCGAGCCAGTCGGTCGCGGTCGCCGCGGCGACGATCGAGCCGGTCTTCGGCGGCGCGCGGCGCTGGCTGGCCGTCCTCGCGATCCTCTGCTGGTCGGTCGGCGTCTTCCTCTACGCGGCGGCCGGCATCTTCGTCGCGCTCCGGCTCATGGTCTACCCCGTCCGCCCGGTGGACCTCACCCCGCCGTACTGGGTCGCGATGGGTGCGCTCGCCATCACCGTCCTCGCGGGAGCCCGCATCGTCGAGATGGCCGACGCGCCGATGGTCAACGCCACCCGTGGCCTCATCGCCGGTCTCGCCGTCGTGTTCTGGGCGTTCGCGACGTGGCTCATCCCCGTCCTCGTCGCCGCCGGGTGGTGGCGGCACGTCACGAGCCGCGTCCCCCTGCGCTACGAGGCGACGCTGTGGAGCATCATCTTCCCGCTCGGGATGTACGCCGTCGCCGGCATCTACCTCGGTCGGGCCGACGGGCTCCCCATCGTCGGGGCGGTCGGCCGCTACGAGCTCTGGGTCGCACTCGCCGCGTGGCTCGTCACCCTCGTCGCCATGGCGAGGCACGTGGTGCTGACCGTGTTCCGGTCGGCACCACGTGCCTGAGCGAGGAACTCAGCTGGGCTTCGGCGCGCCCGGACGTGCGTAGCGCCACCACGTGAGCGCGACGCACCCGACGGCCCACACGACGCCGATGGCGTAGAACGCGGTCGGGCCGAGGGTGGTGACGCCGACCCCGAAGAAGAACGGCCCGAAGGCGGCGATGGCGGCGGTCCAGCCGATGACGCCACCGGCCTGGCGCCGTTCGAAGATCATCGGCATCTGCTTGAAGGTCGAGGCGTTGCCGATGCCGGAGAAGAGGAAGATCGCGATCATCCCGTAGAGGAACTGGTTGAAGCCCGACTGGAGGGTGGCTGCCGAGCTGGTGTCCGGGGTGAGGGCGGGGATCGTGTAGGCGATCGACGCGATGAGGCCGAGGCCCGACACGAGGGTCCACCGGGCGCCTCCCATCCGGTCGGTGAGCGGGGCGAAGACGACGCGGGCAGCGGCTCCGACGAGCGGGCCGAGGAACACGTACTTGACGACGTCGGGCACCTCGTAGCCCGCGACGAGGACCGTGGCGGAGGATCCGGTGCCCTGGACGATGTCGCTGTTGCCGATGCCGTACAGGTTCGCCATGAGCAGGCCGAACTGGGCGCTGAGGCCGGAGAAGGTGCCGAAGGTCATGATGTAGAGCACGGTCATCCACCAGGTGTCCTGGTTGGAGAAGATGTCGAACTGCTGGCGGATGTTCGCCTTGATCGGGACCGACTTCAGCATCGTCCACGCGAGGATCGCGCCGACGACCATGAGCGGGATCCACACGAAGGCCGCGTTCTGGTACCAGACCTCCTGTCCCGGCTTGCCGGGCATAGAGATGACCTGGCTGCCGCCGAAGATCGCGAGGGCCGACAGTCCGATGAGGTACGGCGTCAGCAGCTGGACGAGCGAGACGCCGAAGTTGCCGAGCCCGGCCTGGAGGCCGAGCGCGGTGCCCTGCATCCGCCGCGGGAAGAAGTACGACGTGCTCGGCATGAAGCCGGAGAAGGCGCCACCCCCGATGCCGGCGAGGAAGGCGAGCACCATGAGCTCCCAGTACGGGGCGGTCGGGCTCTGCACCCGGACGCCCCAGCCCAGGGTGGAGGCGATGAGGAGCAGCGTTGTCAGCGAGACCAGCTTGCGCGTGCCCATGATGGGCGGCAGCACCATCCAGACCAGGCGGAAGAGACCGGCGGCCAGGCCGGGCATCGCGGCCATCCAGTAGAGCTGGCCCTTGCTGAACTCGTAGCCGAGCGGGTTGAGCTTCGGGATGATCGCGCTCGGGAGGAACCACGCGACGAAGGCGAGGGTGAGGCAGAACGTCGTGATCCACAGGGTCTTCCACGCCAGGCCCTTGTCCCAGGTCTTCTCGTCCTCGGGATCCCAGTGCTGTAGCCACTCGCCCTTCACGGCGCGGGTCTCGGTGCTCATCTCGGTGCTCCTCGAGGGATGGGGCGGTCAGCTGGCCGCGGAGGGGGTGGGGGTGGACTCGAGCTTCTGGGCGAGCTCGGGGGACTCGGCGTGGAGCATCCGGACCACGGTCCAGTGCATCCACAGGGCGCAGGCGGCGATGAGGACGAAGAGGACGAAGAACGTGGAGGTCGGGAAGCCGGTCCACGCCTTGGTGTAGGCGAAGAGCGGGGGCAGGAAGAACCCGCCGAGGCCGCCGAGCATCCCGACCAGGCCGCCGACCGAGCCGACGTTGTCGGGGAAGTACTCGGGGATGTGCTTGTAGACCGCCGCCTTGCCGATGCCCATCGCGCTGCCGAGGACCACGAGGAGCATCGTGAACGGCACGATGCCGAGGGCGTACGCGAGGTGCTCGGTCTCGGTGCCGTTCGCGTGGTCGATGACGATGTGGCCGTTGGGCATCATGAGCAGGCCGGTCGTGGCGAGCATGACCCCGAGCACCCAGTACATGACCCGGCGGGCGCCCCAGCGGTCGGAGAACCAGCCGCCGACCGGTCGCAGCAGCGACGCGGGGAAGATGTAGAGGGCGGTGAGCAGACCTGCCTCGGTGAGGCTGACCCCGAAGTTGTCGACGTAGTACTTCGGCAGCCACGCGGCGAGGGCGACGTAGGCGCCGAAGAAGGCGACGTAGTAGAGGCTGAACCGCCAGACCCGCATCTGCTTGAGCGGAGCCAGCTGCGAGGACAGGGTGGCCGAACGGCCGGGCATGTAGTCGTGAGACGGCGTCCCGAACCACAGGACCGCCGCCATGACGAGGAGCAGTCCGGCGTAGATGACGGGGACGAGCCGCCAGCCGCCCTCGACGGCGCCGCCGAGGTAGGTGGCCCCGGCGGTTCCGGCGATGAGCGGCGGGCCGATGAACTTCGTCACCGAGGCGCCGACGTTCCCGGCGCCGAAGACCCCGAGGGCGAAGCCCTGGTGCTCGCGCGGCTGCCAGGCGGCGTTCCACGCGATGCCGGAGCTGAACGAGTTTCCGGCGAAGCCGACGAGGAACGCGAGCACGAGGATCGCCCCGTAGCTCTCGGCCTGGGCGACGAACCACGCCGGGACCGCGGTGGCGAGCAGCAGGACCGTCATGACCTTCCGGCCGCCGATGCGGTCCGTGAGCATGCCCGCGGGCAGCCGCCACATCGACCCGTTGAGGACGGCGACGGCGCTGATCCAGGCGAGCTCCGGGTCGCTGAGGCCGAACTCCTTCTGGATCGGCACGCCGAGGATCCCGAACATCAGCCACGCGGCGAACATCAGCGTGAAGGAGATGGTGGAGAGCCAGAGGACGCGGCCGGCTCCCGGGTGGGCGGTCCCCGCAGGCGCGGTCTCCCGGGGAGCCGTGGCGGTGGTCGACATCGCGTCCTCCATTTGATGGAATCTGTTCCTCTAAATCACATCGGCTGCACGCTACACCCGCCGCTCGCGGAGCACCAACCGGCTCGGGAGTGACGTGCGGCACCCCAACAGGAGAGCGTGTTTCGGTTCGCCGGGGCGTGGCGTCCCGGGCGTTCCGTCGGACGCCGGTCTGTGGTTATATGGATGAACATGGTCCGTTAAATATGCCGGGTGACGGAGGTGGCAGTGAGCGCTGAGGCCGGGTACGACGCGGCGGCCCTCATGGCGTCCCCCGTCCGCAGGTCGCTCGTCGACGCCCTCGAGGAGCAGGCCCGCGAGGCGCCCGACGAGCCCGGGATGACGGCGGCCGACCTCGCTCCCCGGGTCGGGCTGCACGTGACCACGGTGCGGTTCCACCTCGACCAGCTCGTCGCCGCCGGGGTGCTGCGCTCCCAGTTCCGGCGGCGCGAGACGGCCGGTCGTCCGCGCAAGGTGTACCTCCTCCGGGCTCGCCCGGCACCCCCTGGCGGCCACGACCCGCTGAGGCTGCTCACCGGCCTGCTCGCGGAGGCGATGACCGCGACCGTGCGGGGTGAGTCCGTGACCCCGGTCGAGGCCGGCCGCCGGTGGGCCCGCGAGCACCTCGCGACACACGAGGACCGGTCCCCGGCCGAGACACCGGGGGGTTGGCTCGCTAGGGTCGGAGAGATGATCGACGTCCTCGAGGACTGGGGTTACCAGCCCGAGCTGTCGACCTCCGACGGAGGCCGGTCCGCCCGGGTGGAGCTCTCGGACTGCCCGTTCCTCGACCTGGCCAGGGGCAACGAGGCCGTCGTGTGCGGCGTCCACCAGGGCCTGATCTCCGAGTCCCTGCGCCAGTTCGGTGAGACGAGTACCGAGGTCGAGCTCGAGCCGTTCGTCACCCCCACGCACTGCCGTGCCCACCTCCGGACCACGGCGCCCTTCCGAAACCCCTAGTCCACCACCACTCGAGGAGCACCCATGGGTACCGCAGGACTGGACGGCCCCCTCACCGACGCGCTCGTCGGCACGCGACGGTTCTTCACGTCGGGCGAGGTCTCCGAGGACAAGCGGTCCCTCTACCGCAAGGGCGGCCGCGCGGGCGACGCCTTCTACCGCGACCGGTGGTCGCACGACAAGGTGGTCCGCAGCACCCACGGCGTCAACTGCACCGGGTCGTGCTCGTGGAAGGTGTACGTCAAGGACGGCATCATCACGTGGGAGGCCCAGCAGACCGACTACCCCTCGACCGGCGCCGACCGCCCCGAGTACGAACCACGCGGCTGCCCGCGCGGCGCGGCGTTCAGCTGGTACACCTACTCGCCCACCCGTGTTCGCTACCCCTACGTGCGCGGGGTCCTCCTCGAGATGTTCCGGGAGGCGAAGCGGGCCGTCGGCGGGGACCCCGTCGTCGCGTGGGCCTCGATCGTCCAGGACCCCGACAAGGCGCGCCGCTACAAGTCGGCCCGAGGCAAGGGTGGCCTGGTCAGGTCGACGTGGGACGAGGTGGTCGAGATCGTCGCCGCGGCGCACGTGTACACCGTAAAGCGCTGGGGCCCGGACCGCATCGCCGGCTTCTCCCCCATCCCCGCAATGTCGCCCGTGTCGTACGCCTCGGGTGCGCGCTTCCTCGAGCTCGTCGGCGCCCCGATGCTCTCCTTCTACGACTGGTACGCCGACCTCCCGAACGCCTCGCCGCAGATGTTCGGCGACCAGACCGACGTCCCCGAGTCGGGCGACTGGTGGGACGCCGGCTACCTCGTCATGTGGGGCTCCAACGTCCCGATGACCCGCACCCCGGACGCCCACTGGATGACCGAGGCGCGCTACCGCGGGCAGAAGGTCGTCGCGGTCGCGCCCGACTACGCCGAGAACGTCAAGTTCGCCGACGAGTGGGTGCCCGCCCAGCCGGGCACCGACGGCGCGCTGGCCCTGGCCCTCGGGCACGTCGTCCTCAAGGAGTACTTCGTCGACCGGCAGGTGCCGTTCTTCGTCGACTACAACCAGCGCTTCACGGACCTGCCGTTCCTCGTGGCCCTCGACGAGGACCCGGATCCCGGTGCGGCGCAGGGCGGCACGGGCTACCGACCGGGCAAGTACGTCGTCGCGGGAGACCTCGACGGGCCCGAGAGCCGGTCCGAGAACGCCCTGTGGAAGCCGGTCGTCCTCGACGGGCGCACCGGCGAGGTGGCCGTTCCCAACGGCTCCGTGGGCTTCCGGTACGGCGAGGAGGGCTGGGGGAAGTGGAACCTCGACCTCGGGGACATCGAGCCGGTCCTCACCCTCCACGGTGAGGCCACCGAGTCGGTGCCGGTCGTCCTGCCCCGCTTCGACACCGCCGACGGCCGGGTAGAGCACGTCGTCCGTGGAGTCCCGGTGCGCCGCATCGGTGGTCGCCTCGTGACGACGGTCCTCGACCTCATGCTCGCCCAGTACGGAGTGCGACGCGACGGCCTCCCCGGGACGTGGCCGGAGGGCTACGACGACCCGTCGACACCGGCGACCCCGGCCTGGCAGGAGGAGATCACGAGCGTCCCGGCGGAGCAGGTGATCCGGCTGGCCCGCGAGTGGGCGCAGAACGCCATCGACACCGAGGGCCGCGGGATGATCCTCCTCGGCGCCGGGACGAACCACTGGTTCCACTCCGACCAGATCTACCGGGCGATCCTCGTCCTCACGTCGATCACCGGCTGCCAGGGCCGCAACGGCGGTGGCTGGGCGCACTACGTCGGCCAGGAGAAGATCCGGCCGATCATGGGCTTCCAGCACATGGCCTTCGCCCTCGACTGGCACCGGCCGCCACGGCACATGAACCAGACCGCGTACTGGTACGTCCACACGAGCCAGTACCGCTACGACACCTTCACCGCCGACGAGATCGACGCGGGGACCGGCGTGTTCACCGGCAAGGGCGTCATGGACCTGCTCGCCCAGTCGGTGCGCCTCGGCTGGACCCCGAGCTACCCGACGTTCAACCGGAGCAGCCTGGCCCTCGCCGACGAGGCGGAAGCGGCGGGGATGGAGCCCGCCGCGTACGTCATCGACCAGCTGCGTTCCGGCGCACTGAAGTTCGCCATCGAGGAGCCGGAGGCGGAGGAGAACTTCCCGCGCGTCCTCAGCCTCTGGCGCGCGAACCTCCTCGGCTCGAGCGCCAAGGGGAACGAGTACTTCCTCAAGCACCTCCTCGGCACCGACAGCGCCGTCACCGCGCAGGAGGCCCCGCCGGAGAAGCGGCCGGAGGGCATCGCGTGGCCCGAGTCGATCCCCGAGGGCAAGCTCGACCTGCTCATGACGATCGACTTCCGGATGACGAGCAGCACCCTGCTGTCCGACGTCGTGCTGCCCGCCGCGACCTGGTACGAGAAGCACGACCTCAACACGACGGACATGCACCCGTTCGTCCACTCCTTCAACCCGGCGATCGCTCCGCCGTGGCAGTCCAAGACCGACTGGGAGGCATGGAAGGCGATCGCCAAGCGCTTCTCCGAGCTCGCCGCAGACCACCTCGGCACCCGCCGCGACGTCGTCGCCAAGCCGCTGTGGCACGACACCCCCGAGGCGATGGCGACGCCGCACGGCATCGTCAAGGACTGGCGCACCGGAGAGGTCGAGCCGGTCCCCGGGAAGACCATGCCGGTCCTCGCCGTGGCCGAGCGCGACTACGCCGCGGTCTACGAGAAGATGACGACGATCGGGCCCCTCCTCGAGAAGGTCGGGATGCTCACCAAGGGCGTCCCCTACGACGTCACCCGCGAGGTGGAGATCCTCCGCCACCGCAACGGGGTCGCCCACGGCGGTGCCGGCAACGGCCAGCCACGCCTGGAGACCGACATCCACCTCGCCGACGCGATGCTCCACCTCTCCGGCGTCTCCAACGGCCACCTCTCCACCCAGGGCTTCACGAACCTGGAGAAGCGCACCGGCACGCAGCTGCACGACCTGGCGGCCGAGCACGAGGGCAAGCAGATCACCTTCGCCGACACCCAGGTCGCGCCGGTACCGGTCATCACCTCCCCGGAGTGGTCGGGCTCGGAGTCCGGCGGCCGGCGGTACGCGCCGTTCACGATCAACATCGAGCGGCTCAAGCCGTTCCACACCCTCACCGGCCGACAGCAGTTCTACCTCGACCACGACTGGATGCTCGGCATGGGGGAGGCGCTGCCGGTGTACCGGCCGCCGCTCAACATGACGCAGCTCTTCGGCGAGGCGCCCATCGGGCAGCAGGACGAGCTCGGTGTCTCCGTCCGGTACCTGACTCCCCACAACAAGTGGTCGATCCACTCCGAGTACCAGGACAACCTCTTCATGCTCAGCCTCTCGCGGGGCGGCCAGACGATCTGGATGTCCGACCGCGACGCCGAGAAGATCGGGGTCCGCGACAACGACTGGATCGAGGCGGTCAACCGCAACGGCGTCGTCGCGGCCCGGGCCGTCGTCTCGCACCGGATGCCCGAGGGCACGGTCTACATGCACCACGCGCAGGACCGGCTCATCGACGTTCCGCTCACCGAGCGCGACGGCCGGCGCGGCGGGATCCACAACTCGCTGACCCGGATCCTCATCAAGCCGAGCCACATCATCGGCGGCTACGCCCAGCTGGCCTACTTCTTCAACTACATCGGTCCCACCGGCAACAACCGCGACGAGGTCACGACCATCCGGCGTCGCACCAACCAGGAGGTGCAGTACTGATGCGCGTCATGGCCCAGATGGCGATGGTCATGAACCTCGACAAGTGCATCGGGTGCCACACCTGCTCGGTCACGTGCAAGCAGGCGTGGACCAACCGGGCGGGGACCGAGTACGTGTGGTTCAACAACGTCGAGACCCGCCCCGGCCTCGGCTACCCGCGCCGATACGAGGACCAGGACGAGTGGCAGGGGGGCTGGGTCCTCAAGGACGGCCGGCTCCGGCTGCGGGCCGGCGGGCGGCTCAAGAAGCTCCTGACGATCTTCAGCAACCCGAAGATGCCGTCGATCCAGGACTACTACGAGCCGTGGACGTACGACTACGAGACCCTGCTCGAGGCCCCGGTCCAGAAGAACTTCCCCGTGGCCCGTCCGTACTCGCTGATCTCCGGCAAGCCGGTCAACATCTCGTGGAGCGCGAACTGGGACGACGACCTCGGCGGCTCGCGCGAGCACGCGGCCAAGGACCCTGTCCTCAAGGGCATCGAGGACAAGGTGAAGCTCGAGTTCGAGCAGACCTTCATGTTCTACCTGCCCCGCATCTGCGAGCACTGCCTCAACCCGTCGTGCGCGGCGTCCTGCCCGAGCGGGGCCATCTACAAGCGCAGCGAGGACGGGATCGTCCTCGTCGACCAGGACCGCTGCCGCGGCTGGCGGATGTGCATCACCGGCTGCCCCTACAAGAAGGTCTACTTCAACCACAAGACCGGCAAGGCCGAGAAGTGCACGTTCTGCTACCCGCGCATCGAGGTCGGCATCCCGACGGTGTGCTCCGAGACCTGCGTCGGCCGGCTCCGCTACATCGGGCTCGTCCTCTACGACGCCGACAAGGTCCTCGAGGCCGCGACCGCCGGTGACGAGACCGACCTCTACGAGGCGCAGCTGGGCGTCTTCCTCGACCCCGAGGACCCCGAGGTGCAGCGCGAGGCCGAGCGGGCGGGCATCCCGGGCGACTGGGTCGAGGCCGCCCGGCGCAGCCCGGTCAAGCGGCTCATCATGGACTACAAGGTCGCCCTGCCGCTCCACCCGGAGTACCGGACGATGCCGATGGTCTGGTACATCCCGCCGCTCTCGCCGGTCGTCGACGCGATCAAGGACTCCGGCGGTGACGCCGAGGACCGCGACAACCTCTTCGGCGCCATCGACGCGCTGCGCATCCCCGTCGAGTACCTCGCCAACCTCTTCACGGCCGGCGACGTCGCACCCGTCGACCGGGTCCTGCGCACGCTGGCGGCGATGCGGTCGTACATGCGCGACATCAACCTCGGCCGCGACCCCCGCGACGAGATCCCGGCCTCCGTCGGGATGGACGGCGAGCAGATGTACGAGATGTTCCGGCTGCTCGCCCTCGCCAAGTACGGCGAGCGCTACGTCATCCCGACCGCGCACGCGGAGCAGGCCCACGCCCTGGAGGAGCTCGCGACCGACTGCCCGGTCGGCTCGTACGACGCCGAGCAGGAGCAGGTCTTCGGCGAGGGGTCCGGCCGGCCGGTCCCGGTCGCGGTGGAGAACTTCCAGATGCTGAAGAACCGGCAGGAGGCCGACCACTTCAACACCCAGCTCGTCGGCGGCGGCAACAAGCTCGGCCGGGTCAACCTGCTCAACTGGGACGGCCGCGGGATGCCCGAGGGCCTCTTCCCCGACAAGGACCAGGCCCCGCCGAGCTCCTCCGAGGGGAGCCGGCCATGAGGTGGCGGCGGCACCGCGACGCGACGCCGGCCCTCGACGAGCACGCCCTCGCCGACGCCTGGCAGGTCGTCTCCCTCCTCCTCGACTACCCGGACGACGTCCTCGTCTCGAGGGTGCCGATGCTGCGGGGAGTCGTCGAGGCCTTGCCCGACGCGACTCGGCAGCCGCTGCTCGTGGCCCTCGACACCGTCTCCGCGACCCCGCTGGGGGACCTCCAGCGAGAGTACGTCGACACCTTCGACGTGACCCGCCGCTGCTCCCTGCACCTCACGTACGTCACGCACGGCGACACCCGGAGGCGCGGGGTGGCCCTCGTCGAGTTCAAGCAGGCGTACCGCCGGGCCGGGGTCGAGTTCGACACCGACGCCGAGCTGCCCGACCACCTCTGCGTCGTCCTCGAGTTCGGTGCCGCCCACGACCTCGGCACGGCGTGGGACCTGCTGACCCGGCACCGCGTCGCCATCGAGCTGCTCCGGGCCGCCCTCGACCGCCGGTCCTCGCCGTGGCTGCCCGTCGTCGAGGGCCTGCGAGCCACCCTGCCGCCGCTCGAGGGCGACGACGAGGAGGCGCTGCTCCGGCTCGTCGCCGAGGGCCCGCCCCAGGAGGACGTCGGCCTCGAGCCGTACGCGCTCGACCCGCGGCTCAACCCCCGCCCCGAACCCGCCGACACGAGCGCCCTGCTCGGTACGACCATCCCGGTAGGAGCCCCCCGATGACCACGTTCCTGTGGGTGATCTTCCCGTACGTCTGCCTCGCCGTCTTCGTCGTCGGCCACGTCTGGCGGTACCGCTACGACAAGTTCGGGTGGACGACGCGCTCCAGCCAGCTCTACGAGGACCGGCTCCTGCGGATCGGCAGCCCGCTGTTCCACTTCGGGATGCTCGGGGTCCTCGCCGGCCACATCATCGGGCTCGTCGTCCCCCAGGTGTGGACCAACGCCCTCGGCCTCAGCGCCCACGCGTACCACGTCATCGCGCTCGCCGGCGGCATCCCGGCCGGGCTCGCGGCGGTCGCCGGCCTCGTCATCCTCGTCTACCGGCGCCGGACGACCGGGCCGGTGTTCCGCGCGACGACCGTCAACGACAAGGTGATGTACGCCGTGCTCGGAGGGGTCATCATCCTCGGGATGTGGAACACGGTGGCGGGCAGCCTGCTCCAGTTCGGTGGCGAGTACAACTACCGCGACGGCGTCAGCCCCTGGTTCCGCAGCATCTTCCTGCTCCAGCCGAAGCCCGACCTCATGGCCGACGCGCCGATCGGGTTCCAGATCCACGCGTTCCTCGCCTTCCTCCTCTTCGCGATGTGGCCGTTCACCCGGCTGGTCCACGTGTTCTCGGCGCCGATCGGGTACATCACCCGCCCCTACCTCGTCTACCGCTCCCGCGACGAGCGACCCGGGACTGCCACGGGGACCCGTGCGCCGCAACGGGGCTGGGACCGGCCCGAGCTCCAGAAGAAGTGACGGCGGCCATCCGATGAGCGACCTGGCCGCGGCCGAGCAGGAGTGGCACGACTGGATCGTCGAGGCCTGCCGGGCCGTCGACGTCGACCCCTCCGACGTCGACGTCGCCGGCATCCACGACCTGACGAAGGAGATCGCGCACGGCTTCGCGCGGCCGATGGCTCCGGTCGGGTCCTACATCCTCGGGCTCGCCGTGGGCGCCCGCGCGGCCCGGGGCGGTGCTCCGTCCCTCGAGGACCTCACGAGCGCCATCCGGGGGACCTTCCCCGCCGCGGAGGTTCAGGCCGGGTCGACCCGGTAGTCGATCGGGGTGCAGTGGCCGTTGTTCGACTTCTCCGCCGAGCACGCCGTGATGCCGGCGACGAGCGGCACGCGGGCCTCGACGGCGAAGCGGTCGCCGGGTCGGGTCGGCGGCGGGTCGATGTGGAGCTCGCCCTCCTCGTCCGTCCACACGTCCATGAAGACGTTGAGGGTCACCCCGATCCGGTCCGGGTCGGCCCCGTGGGGCCCGAGGGCCTCGACGAGGTTCGCGAAGCAGCTCGGGTGCGGTGCCCCGCCGAGCTCGGGGTAGAGCACGTCGAAGGTCTGCTGGCTGCACGGGGTCAGGGTGAGGTCGTGCACGCCCACGGTGTCGGCGACGACCTCGGCGAGGACGGTGCTCCGGTTGCTGTAGAGGCGCGAGCCCGTGGAGACGTAGATGCTGTTGCCGTAGTCGGTCGTGCGCCCCGAGGAGAACTGCTCGGCGGGGTCGGCGGCGGAGACGAGGTAGAGGTCGCTCACCTGTTCGCCGCACGGGTCGAGCAGGGTCAGCCGGTCGCCCGGCTCGAGGCGGACGGCAGCGCCCGACTGGGCGGGGATCCGCCGCCAGCCCTCGGCGGGGCCGTCAGCGTCCCCGGCGTACGGCGGCGGGGAGTCCGAGCGGGGGTGACGGCGGCGGGCGGGGTTCACCTCGTCTCCTCGTCCGTGTTCGGCTCGAACGGTGGCCGCCAGTGCGGGGGAACGGCCCGACCCGAGTACTGGAGGGCCTCGGAGGTGTCGCCGTGGTCGGCGGCCATCGGGTTCGGCGCGCCCTGGAGCTCGGTGTCACGGCGCCGGATGGTCTCGCGCATCCGCTCGTAGCGGCCGTCCTCGCGCATCCGCTCGAACTGCTCGTGGAGGTTGAAGACGAGCGTCGCGAGCGGCGCGCGCCGGGCGATGCGCGAGGCGGCGGGGTGCAGGCCGACGACGAAGAAGGCGGTCCCGTCGACGCTGAACGCGAAGTGCGGGTCCGAGGGGTCGGGGGAGACGCCCTCGGCCCACGGCGCGGCGTCCCGGTCGTGGAGGTGCTGGAGCGCCGCCCAGAGTGCCTCCTCGAACTCCTTCTCCGAGTGAGGCTCCGGTTCGCGGAAGCACGCGACGAACGAGACCAGGTCGCCCTCGGGGTCGACTCCTCGGAGGTACCTCCTCAGGTGGGCGGCGAGCCGGTCCAGGGAGCCGCCCGGTGAGGTGTCGGTGAGGTCGTCGAGGACGACGGACGTGACGCTCTCCCGGCGGAACACGGACCGGGCACCGAGGCACGGGTAGTCGGGGTGGGCGACCATCTCGGCGAGTGCGGCGACGACGTCCTCCGCGGGCGCGTCCGCGAGGTCCTCCTCGGCGAGGTCGCGGGCCAGCTCGTCGAGGGCCGGCTGCTCCTCCTCGGCGCTCGGGCTGGTCCGGGTCGGGCCGTCGTCGGTCACTGGTGCACCGTACCCACGGCCGGTGCCCGGTCCAGCCCTCCGTGACACGGGTTCTCCACGGTGCTGCACCCTCGGTGGTCCGTGCCCGGCGCTCAGGCCAGGCGGCGCAGGGCGAGGGCCGCCCGGTCGTCCTCCGAACCCTCCTCGGAGAGTCGCGCGACCAGCCGGCCCAGGCCGATGCCGAGCTCCGGCCCGGCGAGGAGGCCGAGCGAGGCGTCGAGCCGGGTCAGGCCCTCGTCGATGTCCTCACCCCGCCGCTCGACGAGGCCGTCGGTGACGACGAGCAGCGTGTCGCCGGGATCCATCGCCACACTGACCCCACGCCGTCCGGTCCCGAGCCCGATCGGGGGTCCGTCGGCCCACGGCAGCTGCTCGCGCGAGCCGTCGCGCCGGAGGAGGGACGGCGGGATGTGGCCGGCGTTGACGAGCTGGACCGTCCCGTCGCGGTCGGCGAGGAGGACGACGAGGGTGACGAGCTGGTCGGTGTCGTGCTGGCGGGCCAGTCGGTCCAGCTTGTCGGCCACGACCTCGGGTGTGGCGTCGACGGAGACGAACGCCCTCACCGCCGAGCGCATCTGCGCCATCGCCGCGGCCGCGGAGACGCCGCGCCCCATGACGTCGCCGACGAACGCGACGAAGCGGCCGTCCTCGAGGGCGAAGGCGTCGTAGAAGTCACCACCGACCTCGGTACGCCCCGAGGGCTCGTAGAAGCACTGGACGTCCCACGTCGGGGTCCCCACGACCTCGCCGGGGAGGACCGCCCGTTGCAGCTGCTCGGCGACGTCCCGGGTCTGGCTGTACAGCTCGGCGTTGTCGATGGCGGCGGCCGACCGGCGCGCCAGGTGCTCGGCGAAGTGGACGTCGTCCTCGTCGTAGAGCCGGCCGGGGTCGGTGGAGACCCAGCTGAGGACGCCGGAGACCCGGCCCCGCACGAGGAGCGGGACGATGAGGGCGCTGCGGAGCTCGAGCTCGCGGGCCACCCTGAGCTGCTCCTCGTCGGTGATCGTGGCGAGCGCCTCGTCGGTGATCTCGTGCATGAGGACGGGTCGCCCGGTGCGCACGACCTCGAAGGCGCCGCCCGGTCGCTCCGGGTCCGGCGGCCAGCGCTCGTGGAGGCGCCACGCCAGCGCGACCTTCTCCGGGTCGACGTGGGCGACCGCGAGGCGGTGGAGCCGGCCGTCGCGCAGGACGTCGATGGCGCACCAGTCCGCGAACCGGGGTACCGCGAGCCGGGCCACCCGGGCGATGGTGACCTCGAGGTCGAGGCTGCTCGCGAGCTGGATCGACGCCTCGGCGAGGAACGCCAGGCGCGCGGTCTGCTCCTCCGCCACCGCGGACGCCTCGATGCGCTCGAAGGCCTGCGCGCAGGCGTCGGCGAGGATGTCGAGGAACTCCAGCTCCGCGGGGTGCGGGCGCTCACCGCCGGGCAGCGAGAGGTGGATCGCCCCGCTGGTCCGCCCGGCCACGCGCAGCGGGATCGTCACCGTGGTCCGCTCGCCACGGTCCGGGATGTCGAGGTCCGGGTACCTGCCCGAGATCTCCCGGGCGCCGACGAGGACGAGGCGCCGACCGCTGCGGATGACGTCGGTGACGGTGTTGGGGACGGTGATCGGGAAGACCTGCCAGTGGACCGCCTCCGGGGCGTCGAGGCCACGCACGCCGAGCAGCCGGACCTGGTCGTCGCCGTCGCGCAGGGCCAGGGTCGCGATCGTGGCGCCGACCGCGTCGGCGACGTGCTGGGTGACGATCTTCGTCACCTCGTCGACCGTCGTCGCGGTCGACAGCTCCCCGGTGACGCGCGCGAGGCGCGTCAGGGTGTCGCCGACCTCCGGGGGGATCCGCGGCCCCCGGGGGCGGCCGAGCTCGGGCTGCACAGGCTGATCGTGGCAGGTCAGCCTGTGCCTTGTCTCCCCACTCGGCCGTGGCCGTGCCCACATCCGCTCGCCACCCGGACCTTCGCGGTGCGACGATGGCAGCGTGCGCACGGTGCGGCCGGGGGCGGCG
>DASSQJ010000177.1:0-10222 GCA_035702545.1 Phycicoccus sp. | reverse complement strand
CGACCCGCGGTTCTCGGGCTGGTCGTGCGGCCGAACCGGCAATGAGTCGGGGTTCTGCGGGTGCCACCGAAACCTGAGAGGGACCGAACCTACGATGTCGTAACCTACGCTGACGTAGGTTACGCTGGCGTACGTGAGCGCATCCACCGTCGACCGACCGACCCCTCCGGGGGCACCACGGCCGCGCCTCGGCGCACACACACCAGGCCCTCTGGGCGGACTCGCCCGGGGGGCCCGCCGCATCGCCGAGGCGATGGCGACCCCGCTCGTGCCCGCCGACTACCTCGACCTCTTCGACCCGATGCGCGCCGGCGCCGACCTGCGCGGCCGGATCGTCGAGGTCCGCCCCGAGACCGCCGACGCCGCGACGGTCGTCATCCGGCCGGGCCGGGGCTGGCGCGGGCACGTCCCCGGGCAGTACATCCGGATCGGCGTCGACATCGACGGCGTCCGGCACTGGCGCGCCTACAGCCTGACCCACCGCGCCGACGGCTCGACCGCCGCCGACATCCCCGCCGGGTGCATCGCCATCACGACCAAGGCCATCCCGGGCGGCACGGTCAGCAACCACCTCGTGCGGACGGCCCGCCCCGGGACCCTCGTCATGCTCGACCAGGCCACCGGCGACTTCACCCTCCCGAGCCCCGCACCCGCCAAGGTCCTCTTCCTCACCGCGGGCAGCGGCATCACCCCGGTCATGGGGATGCTCCGCAACCACCTCGACGAGCTGCACGACGTGGCCCACGTCCACGCCGCCCCGAGTGAGCGCGACGTCATCTTCGCCGCCGAGCTCGCCGCCCACCACGCCGCCGGCCGGCTCGCCCTCACCCTCAATCTCGACGACGTCCACGGCATCCTCGACCTCGCCCGGCTCGACACCCTCGTCCCCGACTGGCGCGAGCGCGAGACCTGGCTCTGCGGCCCGACCGCCCTCCTCGACGTCGCCGAGAAGCACTGGGCCAATGCCGGTGTCCCCGACCGCCTCCACGTCGAACGGTTCCGGCCGAGCGTCGTCGAGCCCGGTGAGGGGGGCACCGTCACCTTCGCCCGGAGCAGTCGGGTCGTCGAGGCCGACGGCGCGACCGCCATCCTCGACGCGGGGGAGGACGCCGGCGTCCTCATGCCGAGCGGCTGCCGGATGGGCATCTGCTTCGGCTGCGTCGTCCCGATGCGCGCCGGCGCGATCCGCGACCTGCGCACCGGCGAGGTCACCGTCCACGAGTCCGACGAGCCGCTGCCGGTCCAGACGTGCGTCAACGCCGTCGCCGGCGCCTGCGAGATCGACCTCTGAGCCGCGCCGCCGGGCATCCGTCCGGCGCCGGCCCTTCCCGACCCGTCCGAGCCATTCCCGACCCACGAACCGACATCCCCGCGAGAGCCCGGAAGGACACCCCTCATGACCCTCGCCCCCGAGCACGCCTCCACCACACCGCACGGCATCAACCCCCGCCTTCGCGTCGTCAGCGACGCCCCGCGTCCGCAGCGTCCGGCGACGAAGAAGTCGGGCCGACCCAACCCCGCCGCCCACCTCACCCCGCAGGACATCGAGGCCATCGGCCACGAGCTCGACGCGCTGCGCAAGGAGGTCATGGACTCCCGCGGGGCGCGCGACGCCGCCTACATCCGCAAGGTCATCAAGGTCCAGCGGTACCTCGAGATGGGCAGCCGCGCCGTGCTCCTGTTCTCGGGCGTCAAGGTCAAGGGCATCCGCCCGGCGTGGTGGCTCGGGACGGCGGGGCTCTCCGTCGCCAAGATCCTCGAGAACATGGAGATCGGCCACAACGTCATGCACGGTCAGTGGGACTGGATGCGTGACCCGAAGATCCACTCCACGGCCTGGGAGTGGGACAACGCCAGCCCGGCGAGCCAGTGGAAGCACAGCCACAACGAGATCCACCACACCTTCACCAACGTCCTCGGCCGCGACAACGACCTCGGCTACGGGATCCTGCGGGTCGACGAGGACCAGAAGTGGAGCCCCTTCTACCTCTTCCAGCCGATCTGGCACGTCGGCAACGCCCTGATGTTCGAGTACTCGATCGCCGCGTACGACCTCGAGCTCGGCAAGTACATGGCGACGAAGAAGCGGATGTCGGAGGCCGACAAGGCGAAGTTCCGGGCCGACGCCCGCGAGGTGGTCCAGAAGATCAAGCGCCAGGCGACGAAGGACTACGTCGTCCACCCCGCGCTGTCGGCCGCGACCGGCTCGGCGCGCACGACCCTGACCGCCAACGTCGTCGCCAACCTCGTCCGCAACGTCTGGACGAACACCGTCATCATCTGCGGCCACTTCCCGCCCGGGATCTCCACCTTCGAGAAGACCTCGATCGACGGCGAGACCCGCGGCGAGTGGTACCTGCGCCAGATGCTCGGCTCCGGCAACATCAGCGGCACGAAGGCGATGCACGTGATGACCGGCAACCTCAGCCACCAGATCGAGCACCACCTCTTCCCCGACATGCCGAGCAACCGGTACGGCGAGATCGCCCCGCGCATCCGCGACCTCATGGAGCGCAACGACCTGCCGTACGTCACCGGCAACATCTGGAAGCAGGCCGGGTCGGTCTACCTCAAGGTCGTCCAGCTCTCGCTGCCGAACAAGGTCGAGGGGCGTCGCCGGCGCGACGTGGTCCGCCTCGAGCTGGCGAAGGCCTGGCGCCGGAAGAAGCTCGGCCGCCGGTTCTGACCGCGGCTCAGCGCGCGGCGTCGCGTGCGGCGCGCGCCGCGTCGAAGTCCAGACCCGTGGCGGCGCGGACGCGGTCCATCACCTCGAGGGTGAGCACCGTGTCGGTCCAGGGGCGCAGGGGTGAGCCCGTCTCGCCGGCCGTGATGCGGCCCGCCGCCTCCGCCGCCTCGAAGTGCAGGGCCTCGTGCTCGACCCTCGGCTCGCTCCACGTCAGGGTCGGTCCCTGCCGTTGGTGCAGGGCCATCGGGCCGGGGAGGTAGAACCGGCTCCCGAGGTCGACCCGTCCCTCCGTCCCGATGACGGCCGCCGTCGTCGCGCTGTCGGCGCGGATCGACGTGTGCAGGGCGGCCGTGCCGCCCCCGGCGGTGCGCAGCGCGATCGCGAGCTGGCCGTTCACCGGTCCGGCCGGCGTCGCCACCGCCGCCACGGCGTCGGGTGCCCC
This sequence comes from Phycicoccus sp., assembly GCA_035702545.1. Classification (GTDB taxonomy): domain Bacteria; phylum Actinomycetota; class Actinomycetes; order Actinomycetales; family Dermatophilaceae; genus DASSQJ01. The sequence continues at coordinate 7,094 of DASSQJ010000177.1, read as the reverse complement.
GAGCGCCCACGTCGCGAAGGTGACGGCGTACGTGCCGAGGTCGAGCAACGGTCCGCCGGCCAGCTCCGGTCGGGTGATCCGGTGCGGCGGGTCGAAGCGCTCCCCCATGTCGGCGTGCGCGGCCACCACCTCGCCGAGCGCGCCGTCGGCCAGGACCTGCCGGACGACGTCGAACTTCGGGAGGAAGAGGGTCCACATCGCCTCCATGCAGAACACCCCCGCCCGCTCGGCGGCCTCGCCGATGGCGCGGGCCTCGGCGGCGTCCAGGCCCACCGGCTTCTCGACGACGACGTGCTTCCCGGCCTCGACCGCGAGGAGGGTGTGCGGCAGATGGAAGTTGTGGGGGGTCGCGACGTAGACGACGTCGACCTCGGGGTCAGCGACGAGGGCCTCGTAGGAGCCGTGGGCGGTCTCGACGCGCCAGCGGTCCGCGGCTCGCCGGGCGGAGTCGGCGCTGCGCGAGCCGACGGCCCGGACGACCTGCCGGGTGTGCCGCGCGAGCGAGGAGACGAACTGGTCGGCGATCCAGCCGGTGCCGAGGATGCCCCAGCGCAGGGGAGGCGCCGCCATCGAGTCGGGGGTCCGAGGCGTGGGCAGCGTCGTCAGGGCCATGGGCAGAGGCTAGCCTTCATGTCCTGACATTCATACCAGCGGATCGGATTGCGGCGATGCTCGAGCTGCTCGGCGGGTCGCTGGCCGCCGCATTCCTCATGGGCCTCGCCGCGGCCGTCATCGGCTACTCCAAGACGGCCCTCGGCGGCCTCGCCGTCATCGCCGTCGCGATCTTCGCCACCCTCCTCCCCGCGAAGGAGTCCACGGCCGCCATCCTCGCGCTGCTCATCGTCGGCGACCTCGTCGCGGTCTGGCACTACCGGCACGACGCCGACTGGCACCTCATCCGCCGACTGCTCCCCGCCGTCGTGCCAGGGCTGCTCGTGGGGTCGGTGTTCCTCGGCCTGGTCTCCGACGAGGTGCTGCGCCGGTCGATCGGCGCGGTGCTGCTCGTCCTCGTCCTGCTCCAGCTCTGGGTGAAGTGGCGCTCGGACGGCGAGCCGAACGCGGTCCACGAGCGCCGGGCGGCGGCGTGGGGCGCCGGAACGGCCGCCGGCTTCGCGACGATGACCGCCAACGCGGCCGGGGCAGTGATGACGCTCTACCTGTCGGCCTCGGGGATCGAGAAGCGGCGCTTCGTCGGCACGAACGCCTGGTTCTTCCTCATCGTCAACCTCGTCAAGGTGCCGTTCTCGGTCGGGCTCGGGCTCATGCACTGGCGCGACGTCGGCCGCGCCGGCCTGCTGGCGCCGTTGGTCCTCGCCGGCGGCCTCCTCGGGTACGCGACGGTGCGCCGGATCAGCCAGCGCGGCTTCGACCTCGCGGTCCTCGCGGCCTCCGCCCTGGCCGCCATTGCCCTCCTCCTCTGACCCGCCCCGTCCCCCACTCATTGCTCCTTCTGCCGGTCGGCCCCCCGGAAAAGCGGGGTGTCGACCGGCGGAACGGGCAAGAAGTCGGGAGTGCCAGGGCGGCAGGGGCCAGGGTCAGGGGGCACGGGGTCAGGGGCGGAGGCGGGGTGGGATGTTCCACGGCGTGACGACCTGGGGCGCCGACGTCACCGAGGTCGGCGCACCGGGGAGGAGCCCGTGCGCCCGCACGAGCTGGGTGAGCCCGGCCCGCAGGTCCGAGCGCAGGTCGTGGTGGAGCACCGCGGTGAGCACGCCGGCGCGCAGGAGCGGAACGTTGTCGGCATCGAGGTCGTGACCGAGGAACGGGATCGCGGCGAGACCCCGTCCGGCGAGCGCCCGCGCGATGCCCGCGTTGCCGCCACCCATCGAGTAGACCCCCGCGACGCCGGGATGCGCGGCGAGGGTCTCGTCGACGACGCGCTCCATCGCCGCGTCGTCCCCGTGGACGTCGCCGACGACGACGACCTCCCGCCCGGGGTCGGTCACGGCGAGCCGGACCCGGAACGACGCGACCCGCTCCTGCTCCCCGAGGAAGGCCCGGTGGCTCACCGACGCGAGCACCGCTCCCGTGCGACCCCGCACAAGCAGCGAGAGGAGGTACGCGGCGGTCGCCCCGGCGGCCGCGTTGTCGAGCCCGACGTAGGCCACCCGCCCCGAACCGGCGACGTCGGTGACGAGGGTGACCGCCGGGATGCCCCGGGCCGCGGCACGCCGCACGGCGCCCGCCACCCGCTCGTCGTCGGGGGCCTTGAGGACGATCCCGTGGCTGACCCGCCCCGCTGCCCCGAGGCCGTCGACGACTCCGGCGATCACCCCCGGATCGGCACCGTCGCTCTCGTGGAAGCGCGCGCGGACCGTCGCGGGACGTACGGAGCCGAGGGCCTCCTCCGTCGCGGAGCGCACGGCGTCACGGAAGCGGCCGGGTGCGTCGAGGACGACGTCGACGAACAGGGCGCGCCGCGACAGGCGCACCTGGGCCGCCTGACGGTCGAGCTCGAGCAGCGCCGCCTCGACGGCCCGCACCGCTCGAGGGCTCACCCCGGGGCGCCCGTGGAGGACGCGGTCGACGGTGGCCGGCGAGAGGCCGGACTGGTCCGCGACGTCGCGGATGCGGTGGCCGCGGCCCGTCACCGGCCCTCACCGTGCCGACGGCGCCGCGCGGGACCGCCCCCGAGCACGTCGCCGGCGTGCTCGCGCAGGTAGTCGCGCATCGTGTGCGACGCGAAGTCGACCCGGCCGTGGCCGGTGGCCTCGATGAGGCCCTCGCGGATCAGCCGCAGCCGGTACTGGCTCGCGAAGTTCGCGTCGGCGTCGAGGCGGCGGGCGAGGTCACCCATCCGGCTCGGCCCGTCGTCCTCGCTCATCGCGACGAGGAAGGCCCGGTCGGTGTCGGAGAGCGGCCGCAGCTCGGGCTCGTGGACGAGCAGCCCGACCCGCCGCCGGGCCTCCTGCACCCCGGCCCGGGCGTGGGCGACGGTGATGAGGTCGGCGTCGGGCTGCACCGACCACATCTGGTGCCCGACGAGCTGGACGAGGAACGGCTGGCCGTCCGTGCCGGTCACCGCGACGTCGAGCGCTCGCGGGGAGATGCTGCGGCCGGCCGTGAGGATGGGCTCGCGCAGCCCCCGCCGCACCTCCTCCGGGTCGAGCGAGCCGAGGGTGAACCGCTCGGCGCGGCGCAGGAACGTCGTCACCGTGTCGTCGAGCAGGGTGCCGACCGACGACGGCAGCCCGGCGGCCACGACGGCGACCTCGCGGCCCTCGCGGAAGCAGTGCTGGACCGCCTGGGTGACGGTCCGCAGGTCGTCGATCGCCTCGACGTGCACCTCGTCGAGGGTGACGAGCACACCGCCGCCTCGCTCGGCCGCCGCGTCGGCGAGCGCCGTGAGCGCCGCCCGGAAGCCGGTGGGCTCCGGGCGGGGCCGCGCGGGCTCGAGGTCGACGGAACCGCCCGTACCCATGACCGACGCGGAGACGCCGGTGAGCGCAGGACCGCGCCCCTCGACGAGCCGGTCGAGGAGTACGCGCAGCCGCTCCTCGAGGTCGCCGGCCACTCCGGGGCGAGCCGTCTCGGACGCGACGAGCCAGCCACTGGCGGCGGCGCGGTCCTCCAGCGCGTTGAGGGTGACCGTCTTGCCGCTACCGCGCGGACCGGTGAGCAGCATCGCCCGGCCCGGGCTGCCGACGCCGTCGGCGAGCGCCGTGTCGAAGGCCTCGACCTCCTCGTCACGCCCGACGAGAACCGGGGGCGTGACCCCGAACGTCGGGGTGAACGGGCTGCCGCTCACGACGTCCCCCTCTCGCGGCGATGCGGTGCTTTAGACATCTTTAGACACTACCGCCCACCGCCGACACCCGGGCCCGCGAGCGGCCCCGCCACGATGTCTAAAGAGGTCTAGCAGACGCCACTGAGGTGTTTCTGAGGTGGTCCGGGCCTTCTCGCGACCCGTCCGGTTGTCGCACGCTGGACCTCAGGCCCCCGACCGGCCCCCGACCGCACCCGACGAGGAGACCCGATGACGAGCGCCCCGACCCGACCCGCTGCTCCCGGCTTCCGGCGTGCCGAGGACTGCCACCTCGCGGACCTCCTCGCCGTCCTCGAGGACACCACCGACGCGGGCGCCTACCCGCACGCGAGCCGGGTGGAGCAGGGGGTCCTCGTCTACGAGGCCGCGGCGGTCCGCCCGCTCCTCGACGACGACTCGACCGCGGACCCGCTGCGCGCCGAGGTCGCCGACGCCCTTGCCGAGGGACCCGGCATCGTCGTGTTCGCGGGCGCCTTCGAGGCCGGCGTCGTCGACCGCGTCACCACGGCCTTCGAGCGCCTCATCGCCGAGGAGAAGGCCGGGGGCCAGATGGCGGGCGACCACTTCGCGGCCCCCGGCGCCAACGATCGCGTGTGGAACGCCCTGGAGAAGCTCGCCACCGCCGACCCGGAGGCGTTCGTCGAGTACTACGCCAACGACGTCCTCGCCCTCGCCGCGACCGCGTGGCTGGGCCCCGGCTACCAGGTCACCTCGCAGGTCAACGTCGTCAACCCGGGCGGCAAGGGCCAGACCGTCCACCGCGACTACCACCTCGGCTTCCAGTCCCCCGAGGTCACGGGACGCTACCCCGGCCGGGTGCACGACGTCTCCCCGCTGCTCACCCTCCAGGGCGCCGTCGCCCACTGCGACATGCCCGTCGAGACCGGCCCCACCCTGTACCTCCCGCACAGCCAGAAGTACTCCCACGGCTACCTCGCCTACTGGCTGCCCGAGTTCCAGGACTACTTCCTCGGCCACCACGTCCAGCTCCCGCTGCGCACGGGCGACGCGGTCTTCTTCAACCCCGCGCTCTTCCACGCGGCCGGCTCCAACCACACCAACGACGTCCGGCGGATGGCGAACCTCCTCCAGGTCTCCTCGGCGTTCGGCCGGGCGATGGAGACCATCGACCGTGACCGGGTGGTGCGCGCCGTCTACCCCTTCCTCCTCGCCGCCCGCGAGGCCGGGATGCCGGAGTCGGCCGCAGCCCATGTCGTCGCCGCGTCGGCCGAGGGCTACGCGTTCCCGACGAACCTCGACCGCGATACCCCCGTCGACGGGATGACGCCCCGCAGCCAAGCCGACGTCGTCCTCGACGCCCTCGCCACCGGGCTGACACCGGAGCAGCTGGCGACCCGCCTCGACGCCGTGGCCCACGCCAAGCTGAGCCACTGAGCCCCTCGTCACCGAGCTCGCCTGTTTGTCAGGACATTCTGTTGACAGCACGCGCCCAGCCCATGAGGATGGGCTGACCCGGCACATCGACCGGGACCACGACTCCCAGGGGTGCTTCGACTGATGCGCATCGGACTCATCGGCCTCGGCCGGATCGGCGCCTTGCACGCCGACACACTCGCCGCCCTCGACGGCGTCGACGAGCTCGTCGTCACCGACCCGGTCCAGGCCGCCGTGGACGCGGTCACCGCCCGCATCCCGAAGGCACGCGCCGTGGCCTCCCCGGACGCGCTGCTCGACGCCGGGGTCGACGGCGTCGTCATCGCCGCCGCCACGAGCGCCCACGCCGAGCTGCTCCTCGCCGCGGCGGGCCGCGGCGTCCCGACGTTCTGCGAGAAGCCGATCGCCGGCACGGCGGCGGAGGCGGTCACGGTCCGCGACCGCCTCGCCGGGTCCGACGTCCCGATCCAGATCGGCTACCCCCGCCGCTTCGACCCGGCCTTCGTCGCCGCGAGGGACGCGGTCCGCGCCGGCGAGCTCGGCCGGGTCCACACCGTCCGCTCGACGACGCTCGACCCCGCGCCGCCACCGGCCGCCTACCTCGCGGTCTCCGGCGGGATCTTCCGTGACTGCTCGGTCCACGACTTCGACGCCGTCCGCTGGGTGACGGGCCAGGAGGCGGTCGAGGTCTACGCCGTCGGCTCGGTCGACCCCGACGCCCCACGCGACCTCTATGCCGACAACGGCGACTGGTCCACCGTCTCGGTGCTCATCACGCTCGCCGACGGCACGATCGGCGTCGTCTCCAACACCCGCACGAACGCGCGCGGCTACGACGTCCGCCTCGAGGTGCACGGGGTGGACGACGCGGTCGCGGCCGGGCTCGACGAGGGGCTGCCGATCCGCCCCACCCAGCCGGGGATCACCTGGCCGGCCGGGCCTCCGCACACGTTCTTCATGGACCGGCTCGCCGAGGCGTTCCGCCGCGAGCTGGCGACCTTCTGCGACGTCGCGGCGGGCGAGCTGCCCTCGCCGTGCACGCTCGAGGACGCCATGGGCACCGCGTGGATCGCCGAGGCCGCCACCCTCTCGGCGACCGAGCGACGCCCCGTCCGCATCGACGAGGTCGCCCGCTGACCCTGCTCAGCGGGCCGCGGGCGGCGCCGTCGAGGAGCGGACGACGAGCCGCGGCGGGATGACGACGTCGTGGGCGCGGCCCGCGGCGTCCCCGTCGAGCAGACGGGCGAGGACGGACACCGTCGCCCCGGCGAGCCCGGCGGGGTCCTGGCTCACCGAGGTGAGCCCGACCGTCCCGAGGCGCGCGAGCGGGCTGTCGTCGTAGCCGACGACCGAGACATCCCCCGGCACGGATCGTCCCGCACGCAGGAGGGCGTCGCGGACGCCGATCGCACAGCGGTCGTTGAAGCAGACGACGGCGGTCGGCGCCGACGGCCCCGCGGTCAGGGCCCCGGCTGCCGCCACCCCGGCGTCCTCGGTGGCCCCACCCGGCACGACGAGGGACCGGGCCGACAGCCCGTGCCGCCGCATCGCCGCCCGGTACCCCCGCCGGCGCGCCCCGGCGATGGGGCCTCGCGGCCCGTCGACGTAGGCGATGGAGCCGTGGCCGAGCCCGACGAGGTGGTCGACGGCGAGCTCGAGCCCTGCGTCGTCGGAGGCCAGCACCCCCGTCGTCCGTGCCGTCCCGGCCCGACCGACGACGACCGTGGGAACGGACCCGCCGAGCGCGTCGAGCGCCGCCGCCGGGAGCTGCGGACCGAGGACGACGAGTGCCTCGCACCGGAAGTCGAGCAGCGTCTCGGCGGCCCCGGCCTCGTCCCGCCGGCGGGTCACGGTGCTGAGGACGAGGTCGAGCCCGTGCTCGGCCGCCGCGTCGTCGAGGGCCCGGACGAGCTCGGCGTGGAACGGGCTCGTG
>DASSQJ010000176.1:0-2474 GCA_035702545.1 Phycicoccus sp. | reverse complement strand
CGTCGACGACGTTCGCGACGTCGTCGACGACTTCGACGCGCTCGTCACCCAGGAGTCGTGGACCCCGACGACGGACTTCGACCCCCACCTGGTCCAGCGCCTCTCCACCGTCCTCGGGGGCGTCCCGGTCATCGGGACCGGCGCCGGCCACGACGCCGGCATCCTCGCCAACGACGGCGTGCGGACCGCGATGCTCTTCGTGCGCAACCCCACCGGCGTCAGCCACTCGCCCGACGAGTGGGCGGCCCTCGACGACTGCCTCGCCGGGGTGGCGGCGCTCACCGAGGTCGTGACGGACCTCGCAGGACCGACTGGATGACGACCTTCTGGTGTGAGCACGCCGTGCTCCCCGGCGGCCTGCGCCGCTCGGTGCGGGTGCTCACCGAACGGGGCCGCATCGTCGAGGTCCTCCCGGACACCGCTCGTGAGGCCGAGGACGTCACCCTGCGCGGGGTCGTCCTCCCCGGGATGGCCAACGCCCACAGCCACGCCTTCCACCGGGCCCTGCGGGGCCGCACCCACGCCGACGGCGGCAACTTCTGGACCTGGCGGGAGGCGATGTACGACGTCACCCGACGCCTCGACCCGGACCGCTACCTGGCCCTGGCCCGGGCGGTCTTCGCCGAGATGGTGCTCGCCGGGTACACCGTCGTCGGAGAGTTCCACTACCTCCACCACGGCCCGGACGGCCGGCCCTACGACGACCCGAACGCCATGGGCGAGGCGATCATCCGGGCGGCCCACGAGGCCGGCATCCGGCTGACCCTCCTCGACACGCTCTACCTCAGCGGCGGGCTCACCGCGTCGGGCCACCTGCCGCTCGACGAGGTGCAGGTCCGCTTCTCCGACGGCTCGGTCGAGGCCTGGGCCGAGCGCGTCTCGGCGCTCAGCGGCGACGCCCGGATGAGGGTCGGCGCGGCAGTGCACTCGGTTCGGGCCGTCCCGTGCGACGACCTCACCGCCGTCGCCGCGGTCACCGAGGCCGGCAGCCGGCCGCTCCACGTCCACCTCTCCGAGCAGCCCGGTGAGAACCACGCGTGCGAGGGCTTCTACGGGTGCTCGCCGACCGAGCTGCTCGCCGGCGAGGGCCTGCTCCGCCCCAGCACCACCCTCGTCCACGCGACGCACCTGTCCGAGACCGACGTCGAGCTGCTCGGGTCGGCCGGGACGACCGCGGCCTTCTGCCCGACGACCGAGCGCGACCTCGCCGACGGCATCGGCCCCGCCCGGACCCTCGTCGACGCGGGGGTCGCCCTCGCGCTCGGGTCCGACCAGCACGCGGTCATCGACCCGTTCGAGGAGGTCCGCGGCGTCGAGATGCACGAGCGGCTCGAGAGCCTCGAGCGGGGCCGGTTCGAGGAGCGGGAGCTGCTCGCGATGGCGACCGCCAACGGGTACCGGTCGCTCGGGTGGCCCGACGGCGGCGTCCTCGCGGCCGGACACGTCGCCGACCTCGTCACCGTACGGCTCGACAGCCCGCGCACCGCCGGGTGCGCTCCGGACCAGGTGCTCTACGCCGCGACGTCGGCGGACGTCAGCGACGTCGTCGTCGGCGGCGAGCGGGTCGTCGTCGACGGGAGGCACCGGCTCGGGGACGTCGGCCGGCTGCTCGCCGACGCCATCGCTGCGGTGCGTCGATGAGCGGCGCGGCCGCAGCGGCCTCCGTGGCCGCCCCGGGCTCGCTCCTCGTCACCGGCATCGGCGAGCTCGTCACGTGCGCCGGCTCCGACGGGGCCGCGCCGGTCCTCGACCGCGCCCTCCCGGCCGACGAGCGCCTCGGCATCCGGCACGGTGCCGCGGTCGTCGTCGAGGACGGGCGGGTCGCCTGGGTCGGCGAAGCCGGTCGTGCTCCCGCCGCGGACCACCGCGTCGACCTCGGGGGCCGCGCCCTCGTCCCCGGTTTCGTCGACAGCCACAGCCACCTCGTGTTCGCCGGTGACCGGTCCGCCGAGTTCAGCGCCCGGATGGCCGGCACCCCCTACGACGGCGGCGGCATCGGGGTCACGGTCGCCGCGACCCGTGCCGCGTCCGACGACGAGCTCCGGGCCCTGCTCGCGGCCCGGGTCGCCGAGGCCCGGGCGCTGGGGACGACGACCCTCGAGGTCAAGAGCGGCTACGGCCTCACCGTCGAGGACGAGGTGCGGGCGCTGCGCCTCGCCGGCGAGGTGACGGCGGAGACCACCTTCCTCGGCGCTCACGTCGTCCCCCCGGACTCCCGGGGCACCCCGGCGGACCGCGAGGCCTACCTCGACCTCGTGACCGGGCCGATGCTCGCCGCGTGTGCCCCCCACGCCCGGTGGGTCGACGTCTTCTGCGAGCCGAACAGCGCCCACGCGTTCACCGAGGAGGAGGCCCGACGGGTGCTCAGCGCGGGTCGGGCCGCGGGGCTCGGCCTGCGGGTCCACGGCAACCAGCTCGGCCCCGGCCCCGGGGTGCGGCTCGCCGTCGAGCTCGGCGCCGCCTCGGTCGACCAC
>DASSQJ010000175.1:0-2702 GCA_035702545.1 Phycicoccus sp. | reverse complement strand
GAGCGGCGGGGGCATCACCGGCGGGGCGAGCAGGCGCATGCGGGAGCGCTGGGTCACGACGTAGGTGCCCGCGGCCATGTCGCCGAGCCGCTTGCTCCGTGAGTTGAGGACGGACGCGACGAGCGCCGGGACACCGAGGAGCAGCCAGATCTCGACGAACCCGACGAGGGCGCGGGTCAGCGAGTGGCGCACCGTGACGGGGCCGCCGTCGTCCCGGACCACGCGCAGGCCGAGGGCGAGCTTGCCGAGGGTGCGGCCGCGGGTGGCCGTCTCCATCGCGGTCGGCAGCCCGACGAGGACGAGGACGACGCTGACGAGGCCGACGGCCGTGGCGACCGCCTCTGACGAGTCCCCGGTGAGCACGGCGGCGACGAAGGACACGACGACGAGCAGGAAGAGCGCGACGACGACGTCGATGAGCTGGCTCGCGGCCCGGGCGAGGACCGAGGCGACGGGCAGCTCGACGGCGACGCCCTCGCCGGTGACGACGTCCTCGCTGGCGTAGGCGCGGTAGCCCGAGCTGCTCTCCACCCCGGAAGGCTAACCGTCCGCGGCGCACCACCGGGTCGCCTACGCTGACCCGGTGGACCTCGACGCCTACGTCGCCGCCCACCACGCGCAGTGGGAGCGGCTCGAGCAGCTGGTGCGGCAGCGTCGGCTCAGCGGGGCCGAGGCCGACGAGCTCCTCGACCTCTACCAGCGGGTCTCCACGCACCTGTCGGTCGTGCGCTCGGCGAGTCCGGACCCGTCCGTCGTCGCGCACCTGTCCTCGCTACTCGCGCGCGCCCGGCTCGCCACGGCCGGCCGCCGGACCGGCTCCTGGCGCGCGCTGCGGACCTTCTTCACCGAGACCTTCCCCGGGGGGCTGTACCGGTTGCGCCACTGGTGGATCACCGTCGCGCTCGTCAACGTCGCCGTGGCCTTCGCGGTGGGCGCCTACGCCTACGCGAACCCGCGGGTCTGGACCTCGGTGATGTCGCCGGACGAGATCCAGTCCTTCGTCGGCACCGACTTCGAGCAGTACTACTCGGAGTACGCGCACCTCGACTTCACCGGGCTCGTCTGGACGAACAACGCCTGGGTGTCCGCGCAGGTCATCGCCCTCGGCATCCTCGGCCTGCCCGTCGTCCTCATCCTCGCGCAGAACGTCCTCAACGTCGGCATCGCCGGGGCGCTCATGGCCTACCACGGCCGGACCGGGCTCTTCTTCGGGCTCATCCTCCCGCACGGGCTGCTCGAGCTCACCGCGATCTTCGTCGCCGGGGCCGTCGGGCTGCGCATCTTCTGGGCGTGGGTGAGCCCCGGGCCCGTGCCGCGACTCCAGTCGCTCGCGCACGAGGCGCGGACCGCCGTCGGGATGGCCCTCGGGCTCGCGGTGGTCCTCTTCGTCAGCGGGGTCATCGAGGGGTTCGTCACCCCGTCCGGGCTCCCGACATGGACGCGGGTGGCGATCGGGCTCGTCGCCGAGTCCGTCTTCCTCCTCTACGTCTTCGTCGTCGGGCGGGCCGCGTACCGGCGCGGGGCCACGGGAGACGTCGCGTCCCGGGACGCCGGCGACCTCGTCCCGGTCGCCGGCTGAGGGCATCCGTCGGCCCAGGACGTCGTCCGCCCCGGCCGAGGCCATCCGGTCCACCCCGGCCGAGCGCATCCGGTCCGTAACGGCCGCTGAGCCCCGACTCCTTGCGACTTCGGCCGGCCGCTGCCCGCCCTTCCCGGTGTGTCGACCGGCCGAACTGGCAATGAGTGCGAGAGCCCGGCTAGAGGAGGCCCTCGCGCTTGAGCGCGAGGTAGTGGTCGGCGAGGCGGACCGGGAGCTCGTCGGGCGGCGCGTCGAGGACGTCGACGCCGAGCCGGCCGAGCGCCTCCGCGGTCGCGGCGCGCAGCCCGCCCGTGCGCTCCGCCGCCGCGGCGCCCCACACCTGCTCCGAGCCGTCGCGGGCCCGTCGCATCAGCTCGACCGTCGGGTCGGAGACCGAGGCGACGACGACCCGGTGGTGCGCGACGAGGGACGGCAGGACGGGCAGCAGGCCCTCCTGGACGGCGGCCGGCTCGAGCGGGGTCAGCAGGACGACGAGCGAGCGGTGGGTCGAGCGCGACACCTCCGCGGCGAGCACGCCCCAGTCGGCTTCGACGAGCTGGGGGTCGACCGGGGCGAGGGTGCTGATGACGTCGTGGAGGAGGCGGGCGCGGTCCGTGCCGGTCACCCGCGCCCGCACCTGACGGTCGCCCGCGACGACGTGGACGCGGTCGTGGGCGTGCCCGGCGAGCGCGGTGAGGAGCAGTGCGGCGTCCATCGCGGCATCCAGGCGAGGGGCGTCCCCGACCCGCCCCGCGCTGGTGCGCCCGGTGTCGACGACGAGGACGATGCGGCGGTGCTGCTCGGGCTGCCAGGTGCGGACGACGAGGTTCTGGCGACGGGCGGTGGCCCGCCAGTCGATCGAGCGGACGTCGTCGCCGTCGACGTAGTCGCGCAGGCTGTCGAACTCGGTCCCCTGGCCGCGGGTGCGGACCGCGGCCCGACCGTCGAGCTCGCGCAGGACCGCGAGGCGGCTCGGGAGGTGCTTGCGCGAGGGGAAGGGATGGAGCACCCGCACGCGACCGGGCACCTCGCGGGAGCGCTGTCGCCCGGCGAGCCCGAGGGGCCCGAGCAGCCGCAGCGTCACCCGGTCGGCGAAGCGGTCGCCCCGGCGGGTGGGGGTGAG
>DASSQJ010000174.1:0-3823 GCA_035702545.1 Phycicoccus sp. | reverse complement strand
GGTGGCGTGGCTCGCGGCGAGGGGCGCCGACGTCGTCGCCCTCCAGGAGGTGCGTGCCGGGGACGACCACCTGCGGGCCGCCCTCGCCGGGACCTCGCTCGAGGGGTGGGACGTGGCTCATGCGCCGTCGGCGGTGGCGGGTCGCGCCGGGGTCGCGGTCCTGTCGCGGTACCCCGTGACGTGCGTCCGTGAGGCCCTGGCGGTGGAGTTCGAGGGCTCGGGGAGGTGGGTCGAGGTGGACCTCGACGTCGCCGGCACCCCGGTGACGGTCGCGTCGGCGTACGTCCACACCGGGGAGGCCGGTACGCCGCGCCAGGAGGAGAAGTACCGGTTCCTCGAGGCGGTGGGCGGGCGGCTGGCCCACTGGTCCGCGGACGGCCGGCGCGGCGTGCTGACCGGCGACCTCAACATCGCGCACCGCGCGGACGACCTGAAGAACTGGAAGGGCAACCGGGGCAAGGCCGGCTTCCTCCCCGAGGAGCAGGCCCACCTCGACCGGTGGTTCGAGGAGCACGGTTTCGTCGACGTCCACCGGGTGCTCCACGGGCCGGGACCCGGGCCCTACACGTGGTGGTCCTGGCGCGGGAAGGCGTTCGACAACGACGCCGGGTGGCGCATCGACTACCAGCTGGCGACGACCCCGCTCGCTGCGACCGCCGTCCGGGCGGAGGTGGGCCGGGCGGCGGAGTACGCCCTGCGGTGGAGCGACCACGCCCCGGTCGTCGTCGAGTACGCCGTCTGACGAGGCGGGAGCCGGCGGGACTCAGGCGTCGCGGCGGGCGGCCGGCCCCGGGGTGACGGCGAAGGACCGCGGTGCGCGCCATCCCTCGGCGGAGAAGGCCACTCGGATGGCCTCGCTCGCCTCGTCGGCGGCTCCCGCCGGGAGCAGCGCGATGGAGGACCCGCCGAAGCCGCCCCCCGTCATCCGGGCGCCGAGCGCCCCGGCCGCGCGCGCCGCGTCGACCGAGGCGTCGAGCTCGGCGCAGCTCACCTCGTAGTCGTCGCGGAGCGAGGCGTGGGAGGCGTCGAACAGCCGTCCCACGCGGTGCAGGTCGCCGGCGCGCAGTGCGGTGACCGTCTCGCGGACCCGGGCGATCTCGGTGACGACGTGCCGGGTGCGCCGCACCAGCTCGGGGTCGGACAGCCGGCCCAGCGCGTCGTCGAGGGCCTCGGCCGACACGTCCCGCAGCGAGGCCACGCCCAGCTCGCCGGCCGCCCGCTCGCACGCCGCCCGCCGGGCCCCGTACTGGCCGTCGGTGAGGGCGTGCTCGGCCCTGGTGTCGGTGACGAGCAGGACGTGGCCGCTGCCGCCCAGGTCGAACGGCACGTGCTCGGTGGCGCCGGAGCGGCAGTCGAGGAGCAGCGCCATCCCCTCGCGGCACAGGAGCGAGGCGGACTGGTCCATCCCGCCCGTCGGCGCGCCGGCCACCTCGTTCTCTGCCCGGACGCTGGCCCGCGCGAGCCGGGCCCGCGCCGTGTCGTCGGCGAGCAGGTCGAGGCCGAAGAGGTCGCTCGCTGCGGCGCCGACGGCGCACTCGAGGGCGGCCGAGCTGGACAGGCCGGCTCCGAGCGGCACGTCGCTGTCGACGGCCACGTCGAGGCCTCCGACGTCGAGCCCTTCCTCCCGCAGCGCCCAGAGCACCCCGGCGACGTAGGCCACCCATCCGTCCGGGCGTCCGGGTCCGACGTCGGCGAGGGGGACCTCCACCGTCTCGCCGTTCTGGACCGAGTGGACGCGCAGCACGTCGTCGGCTCGCCGCGAGCAGGCGGCGCTCGTGCGCTGCGGCAGCGCGATGGGCAGGACGAGGCCCTGGTTGTAGTCGGTGTGCTCGCCGATGAGGTTGACCCGGCCCGGGGCCGACCACACCCCCTCCGGCTCGGGGCCGAGGGCGGTGCGGAGGCTCGCGGCGGCCCGACTCATGCGCGTGAGTCTAGGGGCGCCGCTGTTGGCACAATGGGCCGCATGCCCGCCCCCACCTCCGCCGCTGACGCACGCCCCCGCATCCTCTCCGGGATGCAGCCGACGAGCGACTCGCTCCACCTCGGCAACTACCTCGGGGCGCTCGTCAACTGGGTGCGGCTCCAGGACGACTTCGAGGCGTACTACTTCGTCGCCGACCTCCACGCGCTCACCGTGCCGACCGACCCGGCGGTCCTGCGCCAGCGCACCCGGGTGACGGCGGCCCAGTTCATCGCCGGGGGCGTCGACCCCGAGCGCTCGGCGGTGTTCTGCCAGAGCCACCTGTCGGCGCACGCCGAGCTCGGCTGGGTGATGAGCTGCCTCACCGGCTTCGGGGAGGCGAGCCGGATGACGCAGTTCAAGGACAAGGTCGCCAAGGGGCAGAACGCCAACGTCGGCCTCTTCACGTACCCGATGCTCATGGCCGCCGACATCCTCATGTACGACGCCGCGTACGTGCCGGTGGGGGAGGACCAGCGCCAGCACCTCGAGATCACCCGCGACCTCGCCGAGCGGTTCAACACCCGCTTCGGCGAGACCCTCGTCGTGCCCGACGCCTACATCGTCAAGGAGTCGGCGAAGATCCAGGACCTGCAGGACCCGACCGCGAAGATGAGCAAGACCGGGTCCTCACCGCGGGGCCTCATCGACCTCATGGACGAGCCGGCCCGGATCGCCAAGAACATCCGCTCGGCGGTGACCGACACCGGGTCCGAGGTGCGCTACGACCCGGAGGGCAAGCCAGGCGTCTCGAACCTCCTCGTCATCCACTCGGTGCTCACCGGCACGCCCGTCGAGGCGCTCGCGCAGTCCTTCGCCGGCCGGGGCTACGGCGACCTCAAGAAGGAGGTCGCCGACGTCGTCGTCGAGGCGCTCACCCCCTTCCAGGAGCGGATGAAGCAGCTCCTCGACGACCCCGCCGAGCTCGACCGCATCCTCGCCGCGGGGGCGGAGCGGGCGGCCGACGTCGCCGACGCGACGATGGCGAGGGTCCGCGAGGCGGTCGGCCTGCTCCCCGCTGCGCACCGTTGACGCGACGCAAGTAAGGTCGCACCCATGCCGATCCACGGCGTCGCCGTCACCGTGCCGGACCCCTGGAGCCACCTGCTCCAGCAGGCCCGGTCCGAGTTCGGCGACCCCCTGGCCGTCGCGATCCCGCCGCACGTGACGCTGCTGCCGCCGACCGAGACCGCGCCCGACCTCGTCGACGCCTTCGTCGCGCACCTCGAGGCGGTGAGCGCCGAGGTCGCGCCGTTCGACATGGTGCTCTCGAGCACCGGCACCTTCCGCCCGGTCAGCCCGGTCGTGTTCATCCAGGTCGCCAAGGGCATCTCGTCCTGCGAGCGGCTCGAGCGGCGGGTGCGCTCCGGTCCGGTCGCGCGGACCCTGGAGTTCCCGTACCACCCGCACGTCACCGTCGCCCACCACCTCGACGACGAGGCGCTGGACCGTGCCTTCGAGGGGCTCGCCGACTTCCGCGCGGACTTCCGGGTCCAGAGCATCGAGCTCTACGCCCACGACACCGACGGGATCTGGCGGGTCGTGCGCTCGTTCGCGCTCGGCGGGAGCGCGCGGCCGGCAGTCGGCTGACCGGGCCGTCCCGTCCGGGTCCGGCACGCGCGGGTCGGCTCCACGGCTACCCTGCGGTCCCATGGCAGCGATCCCCGGGTTCTGGGCGGTGGTCCCGGCAGGTGGCGCGGGGACCCGCCTCTGGCCGCTGAGCCGGTCGAGCCGGCCGAAGTTCCTCCTCGACCTCACCTCGAGCGGGCGGTCCCTGCTCCAGGCGACGGTCGACCGGCTGGAGCCGCTCACCGGCGACCGCGTCGTCGTCGTCACCGGTCGCGTGCACGCGGCAGCGGTACG
>DASSQJ010000173.1:0-12340 GCA_035702545.1 Phycicoccus sp. | reverse complement strand
CTGCGGGGATGGCGGTGGCAGGGCGTCACCCCCCCGGCAGATGGACCAGAGCCCGCGCGAACGGGCCCCGCGGCGCCGCGCGCGCCACCGTGGTGGCGCACCCGGCGGCCGCCCCCTACGGTGCGGACCTGGCGGACGCGGAGGCGAGCCCCGGCGACGCGGGGCGGGGCGACGGCGGGCGGCGACCTGTCCCGCGGTGGCTCTCCGGCCTGCTCGGTGCCACCCTCCTCGTCGTCGGCGGCTGGCTCGCGGTGCGGCCGTTCGCCTCGCTCGCCGTCCTCCTCGGCCTCGTCGCAGTCGGGCTCCTCGCCGCCGCCGTCGCCGAGGTCGCCGACCGACCCGGCGACGGCGCCTCGTCCCGGTGGCGGTACGTCCGGGCCGCCGCGTACCTCCTCGGGGCGGTCGGGGTCGTGGTCTTCACCGGCCTCGGGGTCCGGGCGGTCATCCTCGCCATCGGTGTCGCCCTGGTCGTCGGCGGGGTCCTCGACCTGCTCGAGGCCCGGGGGGCCCGCGGCGTCGAACGGTGGAACTCCGGCCTCGGCGGCATCGCGTCGGTCGCGTTCGGCCTGCTGTCGCTGGCCTGGCCCGATGTCAGCGTCGTCGTCGTGGGGGTCGTGCTCGGCATCCGACTCGTCATCCTCGGGATGCGGCTGCTCGGGCGGGCGCTCGCCGGGCGTCGCGGCGCCGTCGCCGACGGGTCCTCCCGATCCGGCGGAGGGCGAGCGTGGCTTCGGCTCGCGGGCAACGCCCTCGCGCTGCTACTCGCCGTCGTCCTCGTGCTCGTCTCGTTCGTCATCCGCCGCGGCGCCCCGACCCCGGACGCGTTCTACACCGCTCCGGCGTCGGTCCCCGCCGAGCCGGGGCGGCTGCTGCGGGCGGAGCCCTACACGCGGGAGATCCCGGCCGGTGCGAGCGCCTGGCGGATCCTCTACACGACGACGCGCGACGAGGGCCGGCCGGCGGTCGCGAGCGCGCTCGTCGTCGTCCCCACCGACCGGGCGCGCGACGGCCTCCCGGTCATCGCCTGGGCGCACGGGACCACCGGGGCGGCACCGGGCTGCGCGCCGACCGTGGTCGACCCCTTCGAGGCCGGCGCGTTCTTCGTCCTCGACGACGTCCTCGCGCGCGGCTGGGCGTACGTCGGCACCGACTACGTGGGGCTCGGCACGGCCGGTCCGCACCCGTACCTCGTGGGCCAGGGGGAGGGCCGGTCGGTCCTGGACTCGGTCCGGGCCGCGCACCATCTCGACGGCGTCGTCCTCGGCGACGACACCGTCGTGTGGGGGCACTCGCAGGGCGGCCACGCGGCGCTGTGGACAGGGGCCCTGGCGCCGACCTACGCGCCCGACCTCACGATCGACGGCATCGCCGCCCTCGCCCCGGCGACCAACCTGCCCGCACTCGTCGAGGGTCTCGGCGACGTCACGGGCGGCGAGCTCTTCGCCTCCTACGTCATCGACTCCTACTCCCGGATCTACCCGGACGTCACGTACCGCCAGTACGTGCGGCCCGGTGCGCGGCCGATCGTCCGGGCCATGGCCGGCCGTTGCCTCGCCGACGTCCCGAACACCCTCGTCTCGATCGGCACCCTCCTCGCCCTCGACAAGGCCATCTGGACCGGGGACCCCGCGCGCGGGCCCCTCGGCGAGCGCCTCGCGGAGAACGTCCCGACCGGGCGCATCGAGGCGCCGCTGCTTATCGGACAGGGCGGCGCCGACTCGCTCGTCGTCCCCTCCGCGCAACTAGCCTATGTCGAACAGCGTTGCGCCGCAGGGCAGGCGCTGGACTACCGGGTCTACCCGGGGCTCGACCACGTCCCCCTCGTCGAGGCGCAATCACCCGCGGTGAGGGACCTCCTCGAGTGGACGCAGGCCCGGCTCGACGAGGATGCGCCCGCCGACACCTGCCCCGGCCCCTCAGCACCCTGACCGCCGCCCGCCGTGTGGTCCGTCGGCTGCCGCCCCTCCCCCTCTGTCGGAAGGAGCGGCAGCCAGGAACCAGCGTCCTCCGTGAGGCCCCCGTGCGCGTGGGTCAAAGGTCCCACCTGTCCTGTCAGCCCGGACACACCGGGAGCCCCCCGCGCACCGCGCCGTCCTGTGGCCTCGGTCTCGCGGCGGGGTGCACCCATCCTCACGGTGCGACATTGACAGCAGCGCCGCGCTCGCGCCGGACCACCTGGAGGAGGCCGTGGAGACCGAGCTGTTCGTCCACTTCGCGGAGATCGCCGGCGTCTTCGTCGGCTTCGGCGCGCTCATCAGCCTGCGGAGCGCGCACCTCGAGGACCCCCACGACGTCGTCTACCTCCGGGCCGTCCTCGCCCTCGGGGTGTGGGTCGTCATCGCTGCCCTGCTCCCGATCGCCGTCAGCCGGTACGGGGTCGACGGGCACGCGCTCTGGCTGTCCTGTGCGATCACCGGGCTGGTCATCTGGGCGGTCCTGCTCGTGAGCCTCGGCCGGAGCGGCGAGTCCCGGGCGATCGACCGGAGTCCCGAACCGGTCGACCGGCTCTTCCCCGTCGTGGGGCTGCCGCTGCACGTCGTCATCGCGGGCAGCCTCGTCCTCATCCTCCTCGGCATCTGGCCGCGGCTGGAGGAGGCGTTCTACGTCACCGCCCTCACGGCGGCGGTGGTCTTCGCCGGCTACACCCTCCTGTCGTTCGTCCTGAGCCAGCGGCACGAGCGGGACCCCCGCGGCGGCGACGCGCCGCTGTGACGGAGCAGACCGGGCCGCCGAGCCGCCACCGGAGGACGATGGGGGTGTGGCCGGGGGGCACGGTCATCGATGTCGTCGTGACCCGCCCGGCCCTCCCCAGGAGGTGTCCCCCATGTCCCACGTCATCACCACCAGCGGCCCCGGCAGGACCGAGGCGGAGCACTCGGCGTCCCGTGCCCTCGCCACCCTGGCTCCCGGTGTCTCCGTCGCCGCCATCTGGGTCGCCACGCTGCTGTTCTCCCTGTTCGCGCCCGACCTCGTGTCCGGCTCCCAACAGGAGCACCTGCCCATCGCGGGCCTCACGGCGTGGCTCTGGGCCGCCGCCGCGACCGGCTACGTCCTCATGGCGACCCGGGCCCGCACCGTCGACGACGACCCCGCGGGCTGGCTGGGCCTCGAGCTGTCCGTCGCCGTCATCTGGGCCGTCGTCGCCCTCGCGGGGATCTTCGCGCCCGTCCTCGTCACCGGCACCGACCCGACCCGCATCCCCCTCGCGGCGCTCGTCGCCCCCGTCGCCGGGATGGTGGCGACCGGCTTCGTCGCCCTGCACGCCGCGACCCGGCGAGCCGTCGAGCCCCGCTGACTGCGCTCCAGCGGTCGCCCCGAGCCGGCGACCTGGCGCAGCCCATAACGGGGCTCGCGGTGAGCACGCCAGCCCCTGACCCCGCTCGGGCCACCCGACGCCCGTGTATCAGCGGCGGTGCGCACGACCTCATCTCCGTCGTAGGCCGTGGTGTCGACGAAGGGACCGGTGGACACGGTGAACGAGCTCTTCCGCTTCATGGTGATGCGTCCGGCGGAGCTCCCCGCCGACTCCGAGGTGCACACGCTGACCGCCCACGCCCTGGACGTCGGCGACTCCGTCGCCGCCCTGCGGCGGGAGGCGGCCGGCTACCTTGCGTCCGCCCGCGCGGTGCGGACCGTGGCGGAGGAGCCGGTCGGGCTCGTCGCAAGGGCCGTCGCAGATGCCTTCGGCGTCCGGCGGCTGGCCAACGCCGACGCGGTCGACCTCATCCGCTCCGCCACCGGAAGCGAGCCGGCCGACCTGGTCGCCGGCGACGACTTCACGACCTACCGCGAGCGCCTCGAGGACACGCTCATCGCGACGAAGGTGCTCTCCGACTCGTCGGGGACCGACGCCAGGGCCCTGGCCGTCGTCGCCCAGGGCCTCGACGTCATCACCCGGACCGCAGCCGGAGACGAGGCGGTCGCCGTGCGACCCCTCGTCCTCCCCGTGGCACCGCCGAGAGCCGTCCCCGAGCCGCCGTCCGAGCCCCCGCCCCCCGAGCAGCGACCGCCGCGGGAGGAACGGCACGAGGACGAGCTGCGCTCGCAGATCGGGAAGCTCACCGAGGCCATCGGCGCCCTGAGCGCGCTGCCGGCGTCCGGGTTCGAGAGCGAGCAGCGTGGCGGCGCGTCCGCCCCGGGGGACACCGGGCGACCGGCGGGCGCCACCGCCCGACGCGCCGCTGACCGGACGGAGGAGCCGGAGGGGTCCGGCTCGGTGACCCCGCGCATCCCGTGGGTCCTCGACGCCGCCGCCGTGCGACGGCTCCCGTCGGGCGTCCGCAGCACGCTGCGGACCCTCTCCCTCGACGCGTCGAACACGCCGCTGCCGGTGCTGCTCAGGACACTCGACGACGCACGTGGCCAGCAGCTGGCGGCCCTGAAGGTGCCGGTGTCGGAGGTCGTGAAGGTCTCCATCCTCGGCAGCGCCCTCGTCCAGGCCTCGCCCGCCACCGACCTCGTCGGCGCCCCCGCCACGGCGATGCCGCAGGGGCACGGATCGATCCGGCCGGTCGGGGTGGGCGACCTCCTCCTCGTCAAGGAGCACGTGCTGCGCTACGAGGGCGGCGAGCTGGCCCACGTCGAGAACGTCCTGAGGTCCGAGCACCTCAGCCGCGACACACGGCGGCTGGACCGCACCGAGACGACGATCCTCACCGAGGCGGAGACGACGAAGGAGGAGGAGCGCGACACCCAGTCGACGGACCGGTTCTCGCTGCGCCGCGAGACGAGCTCGACGATCAAGGACGACACCCAGTTCAAGGCCGGCCTGTCGGTGGACGCCAAGTACGGACCCTTCGTCGAGGTCAAGGCCAACGCCGACTTCGCGACGAACCACTCCTCGGAGGAGTCCGCGAAACAGGCCTCCGAGTTCAGCAAGGACGTCGTCTCCCGCTCGGTGAGCAAGGTCGTCGAGCGCGTCCTCGAACGCCGGTCCACGACGACGCTCAGCGAGTTCGAGGAGAAGTACTCCCACGGCTTCGACAACAGCACGGGGACCACCAACATCTCCGGGGTCTACCAGTGGGTCGACAAGGTCCTCCAGGCGCAGGTCTACAACTACGGCAAGCGGATGCTCTTCGACGTGACCCTGCCCGAGCCGGGGACGGCCTTCGTCGTCGCCGAGACGCAGGGCAAGCTCGAGGGGCAGACGTTCACCCCGCCGGTCCCCTTCACCCTCACGCCCACCCAGGTCGCGGAGGGCAACTACGCCTACTGGGCGCACCAGTACGACGTCACCGGCCTCGAGGCGCCCCCGCCACCCGTCAAGACATTCAGCAAGGCCTTCGACGGCACCGTGCCGCAGGACCCCTACGAGCTGAGCAAGTCCGCCGACATCGTCATCGACGAGGGGTACCAGGCGAAGTACGCGCTGTGGACCGCGGCGTGGAACACCTACTCGGGCGCCTCGTGGTACCTGCTCATCGGCAACAACTCGCTCAACGTCTTCACCGACTCGACGTACGTCGACATGGCCGGCGAGGTCGGTTCCGTCTCGGTGGCGACATTCGGGTGGAAGCTGCGCGACTTCGCGATGACGGTCGAGATCTTCTGCGAGCGCACGGCCCGGGCGATGACGGCATGGCAGCTCAAGACCCACGCCGCCCTCACCCAGGGGTTCCTCGCGAAGCAACAGGCGTACGAGAGCAAGGTGGCCGAGGCGGCGGCTGCTGCCGGGGTGGTCATCTCCGGGCGGAACCCGCTGTGGAACTCGCGGATCGTCACGACCGAGCTGCGCAAGCAGTGCATCACCCTGCTCACCGCGCAGCAGTTCGACGCGTTCGGTGCCCTCGAGCTCTCACCCCAGGGGTACCCGCAGCCGAACCTGGCGCGCAGCGAGCAGCAGATGCCCTACGTCCGCTTCTTCGAGCAGGCCTTCGAGTGGGAGCACCTCGTCTACTTCTTCTACCCCTACTTCTGGGGCTGGAAGCCGGCGTGGTCCCACCGGATGCTCCTCGACGACGTCGACGCGACCTTCGCCGACTTCCTGCGGGCGGGCGCCGGCCGGGTGGTCTTCCCGGTCCGCCCCGGGTTCGAGGCCGCTGTCGTCCACTACCTCGAGACCGGCGAGATCTGGAACGGCGGCCCGCCGCCCGACATCTCGAGCTCCCTCTACGTGCCGATCGTCAAGGAGATCCAGGAGGCAACGGGTGCACCGGGTGCCGAGGTCCCCGTGGGCGACCCGTGGCTCGTCCGCCTGCCGACGACGCTCGCCAGGCTTCGGCCGGACGACGAGCTCCCCACGTGGGCCAAGGTCGGCGAGGAGTGGCAGCCGTCGAACTGAGGCCTCGACGACGGGCGCGTGGGCCGCGGGAGTGGCCGGAGGAGTGGAGGAGCGGGCGTGCGCACACACATCATCGTGGCGGGCGTGGACTGGGAGTTCGCCGGCGTCGACTTCCAGGTGTTGGCCACCAACCGCCGCCGGTACCTGACTCGCCTCAACACGGCGAAGGCCGACCTGCGGTTCCTCATGATGGACGTCCGCGCCGGTCAGGTGACCCGGGTCGAGGTCACCTACCCGGGCGGGACGAAGACGGAGACGGCCACCGTGGTGTCGACGTTCGACCCCGTGGGCCGAGCGAGCTACGGAACCTTCACCGACGCGGCGGGCGTGACCCACACCGGCTTCAAGGCCGGCCAGTTCGGCGTCATGTCGGTCACCGACGTCTACGCGGCCGTCCGGGAGATCGGGCAGAACGCGCCCGGCACCCTCCAGGAGCTCAGCTTCTTCGGGCACGGCTGGATGGGCGGGCTCATCCTCGTCAACAGCTGGGACAACCGGACACCGGTGGTTCCCGTCCCCGCGACGGGAGGCGCGCCGACGACCGTCGCGGTGACCCTCGGGCCGACTCAGCGTGACCCCGACGACAAGGACTCCCGCATCGCGTACGACTTCGTCGCGCCGACCCAGGACGCGACGGCGCTCGCCCTGTTCAAGGCCGCGTTCGCCTCGGACGGCTTCTGCTGGCTGTGGGGATGCGCCTTCCCCCGCGTCATCCATCACGCGATGTGGGCGATGGAGGGCGCCAAGGGGTACTCCTCGAGCGGCACGGCGGACGAGACCGTCCTGGTCCTCGACCGGGTGGTCAAGGAGGACGTCGACTACCTCGACGGCTTTCTCGTCCCCGTGCTGAAGAAGCCCTTCCCGTCGCGCTCGACGGTCACGACGAAGTTCAAGTTCCTCAAGTACGTCTTCTGCGCGGCGAACGCGTCGTGCTACGCCGCCCAGCTGGCCACTGCCACCGGGAAGCCGGTGCGCGCGGCACTTCTCGGCACCTACGCCGAGTACGACACACCGACGAACCTCATGCACGTGCACAGCGGCTTCACGGCGCACGTCGCGTTCTACCGCAACTACGTGGGGATGGCGATGGACCCCGAGGGCCGCGGCTACGGGATCTACCCTCCGGGACTGACCTGCGCGGTGCCCGGCGTGCCGTGACGCCTCGGGACCGACGCGCAGGGCTTTCCGGGCGCCCGCAGATCGGGCAGGCTGGGTTCCACGCGTCGGGCGTCGAGAGAGGTGTCGGATGGAGATCGACCGGCAGGAGATCGTCGACCAGCTGCGCGGGCGCGACGAGGACGACGTCGCCGACCGTGCGGAGCAGGAGCTGCCCGACTGGGTCGACACCGATGAGCACGCCGAGCTGCTCCACCGGCTCGGGATCAACCCGACCGACCTGCTCGGGGGCATCGGCGGCACCTTCGGCTGAGCCCGGCACCGCGGCGCCGGGCGCGCTGGTGAACCGGGACGCCGCCGCGTCCGTGTAGGTGGCGTGGGAGGTGTGATGCCGGACAGCGCCGCAGCGTTGATGGAGCAGCTCCACGACGAGCACGGCCCCGCGCTGTGGGGCTACTGCCTGCGGCTGACCGGGCACGACCGCGCCCGCGCCGAGGACGTCGTCCAGGAGACCCTGCTCCGGGCCTGGCGCCACCGCGACCGCCTCGACGAGAGCCAGGGGTCGGTGCGCGCCTGGCTGTTCACCGTCGCGCGCAACATCGTCATCGACGAGTTCCGCAGCCGCCACGCCCGCCTCGAGCTGTCGGTGGCGGAGGTGCCGGAGGGCAGCCCACCGGACGACAGCACCGACCGGCTGCTCATGTCGTGGGTCGTCACCGACGCGCTGCGGACCCTCTCGGCCGAGCACCGGGCCGTGCTGCTCGAGTGCTACTTCCGCGGCGCCTCGGTCGCGGAGGCCTCCCAGCGGCTCGACATCCCCGAGGGGACGGTCAAGTCCAGGACCCACTACGCGCTCCGGGCCCTCCGGCTGGCGCTCCAGGAGCTGGGGGTGGGCGCATGACCTGCGAGCACGCCCACCTCGACGGCGCCTACGTCCTCGGGGCGCTCTCGCCGAGCGACCGTCAGGCGTTCGAGCAGCACCTCGTCGGCTGCGCGGAGTGCAGCCGCGCCGTGCGCGAGCTGGCCGGGCTCCCCGGGCTGCTCGCCCACGTGAGCGCCGCCGACCTCGAGGACCCGGACACCCCGCCGTTGCCACCGACCCTCCTGCCCTCCCTCGTCCGCGAGGTCCGGGCCACGCAGCGCCGGCGGTCGACCCTCGTCGCCGCCGTGGCGGCCGGGGTGGCCGCCGTGGCAGTCGGCGGCCTGGCGGTGGGCGGCGCGTTCGACGGCGCAGCCGGGTCGATCGGCGCCGCCTCGCCGACCGCTGCGACGGCGTCGGCCGCCTCGCCGTCCCCCGTGCCGATGCGGCCGGTGGGAGCGAGCCCCGTGTCCGCTGACGTGCTGGTCGCCCCCGTGGCGTGGGGCACCCGCCTCGACCTCACCTGCTCGTACGAGACGGAGGAGGACTACGCGGCCCGGCCGGACGCCACGTACGCCCTCGTCGTCCGCACCCGCGACGGGCGGGAGGAGCAGGTCGCGACGTGGCGCGGGCTGCCGGGTCGCACGATGCACCTGTCCGCCGCCACCGCGACCCGCCGCCCCGACATCGCCTCGATCGAGATGCGCACGACCGACGGGCTCGTCGTCCTGCGACTCCCCGTCTGAGGGCCGCGCCCCCGGGCAGTGCCCGGGGAACGCCCGGTCAGCGGCCGGTGAGCTGGCGCTCTGCCGTGGCGGGGGCCGACCGACCCACGAGGGCACCCCGGAGCAGGACCAGACCACCCACGATGCAGACGAGCTCGGACGCGGCGGCGGTCAGCACCCATCCCCCGGTCCAGGACTCGTGGACGCCGAAGAGCCCCACCGTCGCGGAGACGACGAACGCCCCGAGGGTGCTCGCGCCGAAGCCCGCGACGAGGAAGGCCGGCACCCAGTGCCGCCAGGTCAGCAGCAGGACGGCGATGACGGCCCCGGCGACGGCATTGACGAGGAACGCTGGGCCGATGACCGAGATGTCGCCGTAGCCGTCCACCCACAGGGCGAGGTGGACGAACGCCGAGACGAGTGCGGCCACCGCCGTCATGATCCGTAGCCACATGGTGTCCTCCGTCCGTCGGGGTCGACCCGCGCCGGGTCCTCCTCCTGTCACGGAGTGGACCGCGGGCCGGTTCACCCCCCCGCTCGCCGAGTGTTCGGCGGCGCACGCACCGACCGGCAGTGGCGGCGCCGGCCGACGCACCGGAGCACACCAAGCTCCCGCCCGTGGGCACCACTGCATGTCGGTGCGCGGACTCCCGGCTCTGCGCCGGTGAACCGAACCGCGGTCCGCCCCGTGTCACAGGGAGTACGCCCGTCCTGGGGGACGGGCCCCGGCTCGGCACACGAGGAGGGCCCCATGGCGCAGACCGCCCGAGCCTTCTGGGTGCGCGAGCCCGGCGTCGGCGAGATCCGGTCCCTCGAGCTCCCTCCTGCCGGCGCCGGCGAGGTCCTCGTGCGGACGGTCCGCTCGGGCGTGAGCCGGGGCACCGAGACCCTGGTCTTCCGTGGGGCGGTCTCGGGCGACCGGGCGCGGGAGGTGCGCGCCCCCTTCCAGGAGGGCGGCCTCCCCGGCCCGGTGAAGTACGGGTACCTCAACGTCGGGGTGGTGGAGGCGGGGCCGCCCGACCTCCTCGGCCGGACGGTGTTCAGCCTTCATCCCCACCAGACGGCGTTCGTCGCACCGACCTCGGCCGTGGTCCTCGTCCCCGACGGCGTACCTCCGTCCCGCGCGGTCCTCGCCGGCACCGTGGAGACGGCGGTCAACGCACTGTGGGACGCGGCGCCGCTCGTGGGCGACCGGGTGGCCGTCGTCGGGGGCGGGATGGTGGGTCTCTGCGTCGCGCGGCTGGTCGCCGGCATCCCGGGGGCCCGGGTCACGGTCGTCGACGTCGTCCCGGAGAGGGCGGAGACGGCCCGGCGGATGGGGGTGGGCTTCACCCGGCCGGGGGATGCGCCGGGCGAGTGCGACCTCGTCGTCCACGCGAGTGCCACGTCGGCGGGCCTCCAGCTCGGGCTCGACCTGCTCGCACCCGACGGGACCGTCCTCGACCTGAGCTGGTACGGCGACGAGGAGGTGAGCCTGCGGCTCGGGGGCAGGTTCCACTCGCGCCGGCTCACGATCAGGTCGAGCCAGGTCGGCGAGGTCGCCGCCGCTCGACGGGGCCGGCGGACGACCACCGAGCGCCTCGCGCTCGCGCTCGAGCTCCTGCGGGACCCGGCGTACGACGCGCTCCTCACCGGCAGCTCACCCTTCGAGGAGCTGCCCGAGGTGCTGCGCCGGCTGAGCGACGGCAGCCTCCCTGCCCTCTGCCACACCATCACGTACGACGGTGAGGCCGACCGGTGTTCAGCGTGACCGTCCGCGACCACCTCATGGTGGCGCACAGCCTGACCGGCGAGGTCTTCGGTCCGGCCCAGCGGCTGCACGGCGCCACGTACGTCGTCGACGCCACCTTCCGGGCGCCCCACCTCGACGACGACGGCCTCGTCGTGGACATCGGCCGCGCCTCGGCGGTGCTGGCCGCCGTCGTCGGCGAGCTGACCCTGCGGAACCTCGACGACGAGCCGAGCCTGGCCGGCGTCAACACGACGACGGAGCGCCTCGCCCAGGTGGTCGCCGACCGGCTGGCGGACCGGCTGCACCGCGGCCAGCTCGGCCCGGGCGGGGAGCGGCTCGCGGCCATCGAGGTCACCCTGCACGAGTCCCCGGTCGCCCGGGCCTCCTACGAGAGGACGCCATGAGCACCGTGCACGTCGTCGTGCCCGCGGGGGTGGACGACCCGCGGCGCCCGAGCGGGGGCAACACGTACGACCGTCGCGCCTGCGAGGGCCTGCGCACGCTCGGGTGGGACGCCCTCGAGTGCCCCGTCCCCGGGGACTGGCCGGCGCCGGACCGCCGGGCGTCCGAGGGGCTGGCCCAGGCGCTCAGCGGGATGCCGGACGACGCCGTCGTCCTCCTCGACGGCCTCGTTGCGTCGGCCGTCCCCGAGGTGCTCGTCCCGGAGTCCGGGCGCCTGCGGCAGGTGGCCCTCGTCCACCTCCCACTCGGCGTCGACGTGCCGTCGGCCGCGACGGCATCCCGCCGCCGGGTCCTGGCGCGGGAGGCTCACACCCTCCGGGCGGCTCGGGCCGTCGTCGTCCCCAGCCGCTGGGCCCGGGACTGGCTCACGAGCACCTACGCCCTGCCCGCCGAACGGCTCCGGGTCGTGCCGCCCGGGGTCGAGCGAGCGGATCCCGCGCTGGCGAGCGCCGGGGGCGGGCGGCTCCTGTGCGTCGGCGCGGTGACGCCGGTCAAGGGCCAGGACCTGCTCGTCGAGGCCCTCGCCTCCCTCGCGGACCTCGACTGGTCGTGCGCGCTCGTGGGGTCCGTGGCGGCGGACCCGGGCTTCTCGGGGAGCGTGCAGATGCGCGCCCGTGCCGGGGGGATCGGGGCACGGGTGCGGTTCACCGGGCCCCTGGTCGGCCCAGCCCTCCGGGCCCGGTTCGAGGGCACCGACCTCCTGGTCGTCGCCTCGAGGACTGAGACCTACGGGATGGTCGTCACCGAGGCCCTCGCCCGCGGCATCCCGGTGATCGCGCCGGCGGTCGGCGGCCTCCCGGAGTCGCTCGGTCGGTCATCCGACGGACGCCGACCCGGCACCCTCGTCCCACCCGGGGACGTCGGCGCCCTCGCCGGCGCCCTCCGGGAGTGGCTCACCGACGAGGCGACCCGGGCGCGGCTGCGCCGGGCCGCGGGTCAGCGCCGGACCCACCTTGCAGGCTGGAGCGCGACGGCTGCCTCCCTCGCGCAGGTGCTCGAGGAGGTGGCCGCGTGACCGGCACGGAGGTGCGGGTGAGCCCCGCGTGGCTGCGCCTGCGGGAGGACGAGGACGCCGCGGCCCGGTCCCGTGAGCTGGCGCGCGCCGTCCGCGCGTGGCCCGGGCCCGGGGAGGTGCGGGTGGTCCACGACCTCGGCGCAGGCGA
>DASSQJ010000172.1:0-8946 GCA_035702545.1 Phycicoccus sp. | reverse complement strand
CCGAGGCGGCGCTGCGCGTCGCCGGAGCCCTGGACGTCACCGGGGTCCTGGCCGTGGAGCTCTTCGAGGTCACCGCGCCCGACGGCACCCCCGGCTTCGTCGTCAACGAGCTGGCGATGCGGCCGCACAACTCCGGGCACTGGTCGATGGACGGGGCCGTCACCGGACAGTTCGAGCAGCACCTGCGGGCCGTCCTCGACCTGCCGCTCGGGTCCCCCGTCCCGCACCACCGGTGGACGGTCATGGCGAACGTCCTCGGTGGGGACTACGACGAGCTGTACCCGGCCTACCGCCACGTCATGGCGCGGGACCCGAAGGCCAAGGTGCACGTCTACGGCAAGGACGTGCGCCCCGGTCGCAAGATCGGCCACGTCAACGTCTCCGGCCACGACCTCGCCGACCTGCGCGAGCGGGCGGGGCACGCGGCGGACTACCTCAGGGGAGTGGTGACCGAGTGAGCACCCAGCACGAGGGGGCGCACGTCGCCCGACCCGTCGTCGGCGTCGTCATGGGCTCGGACTCGGACTGGCCCGTGATGGAGGCCGCCGTCGCCGCGCTCGACGAGTTCGGGATCGCCTGCGAGGTCGACGTCGTCTCCGCACACCGGATGCCGGAGGAGATGCTCGAGTACGGCCGCTCCGCGGAGCAGCGCGGGCTGCGCGTCCTCGTCGCCGGGGCGGGTGGGGCCGCCCACCTCCCGGGGATGCTCGCGTCGGTGACCTCGCTGCCCGTCATCGGGGTGCCCGTGCCGCTGCGGCACCTCGACGGGCTGGACTCGCTGCTCTCCATCGTCCAGATGCCGGCCGGCGTGCCCGTGGCGACCGTCTCCGTCGGCGGGGCCCGGAACGCCGGGCTGCTCGCCGCCCGCATCCTCGGGGCCGGCGAGGGCGAGGAGGCGGCCCGGCTCCGGGCCGCGATGGCGGAGTTCCGCTCCGGGCTGCGCGACCAGGCCCACGCGAAGGGCGCGGCCCTGCGCGAACGGCGCGCCGACGCCTGAGTCGCGCGGGTCGGCGCCCGAGCGCGCGGCCCCGCCGGTCAGCGCTGCATGCCCTCCTGGCGCACGCGCGGCCACTCCGTGCGCGGGCAGGTGTCCATGACGACGGCGAGGCCGGCGTCCCGCGCCCGGTCCGCGGCGTCGACGTCGATGACGCCCACCTGCATCCAGACCGCGTCGATCCGCAGACGCTCCTTCTCCCGGATCGCCTCGTCGACGACCGCGCCGACGTGGCCGGAGTTCACGAAGCAGTCCACGACCATGATGTCCTGGTCCGGGATGTCGGCGAGCGTCGCGTAGCCCCGGGCGCCGTGGACCTCCTCGGCCTTCGGGTGCACCGGGATGATCGGCTTGCCGAGCTCGACGGAGAGCCACCGGGAGATGCCCCACGCGGGTCGGCGACGGTTCGTCGACAGGCCCACGACCGCCCAGGCGCCGGGGTCCATGAGCAGCCGCCGGATCGTGGCGAGGTCGTTCTGGCGGTTCAGGGCGGTCATGCGTCCATCATGCCCTCGGGGGGACCCTCCGAAACGGGTGCGCCCCCGACCTGAGGCGGCCGTCGCGCGTGCTCAGTCGCCGCCGAACAGGTCGCGCGTGTAGACGCGGTCGGCGACGTCGGCGAGGTCGTCGGTCAGCCGGTTGGCGACGATGACGTCGCTGCGCTCCTTGAGCTCCTCGAGGCTCACGACGGGGGAGCCGAAGAACGTGTCCGAGTGCAGCTCGGGCTCGTGGACGAGGACCTGCACGCCCTTGGCCTTGATCCGCTTCATCACGCCCTGGACGCTGCTGCTCCGGTAGTTGTCCGAGCCGGCCTTCATGATGAGCCGGTGGATCCCGACGACGCGGGGCCCGCGGGAGAGGATGTCGGTGGCGACGAAGTCCTTGCGTGTCGTGTTCGCCGAGACGATGGCGCCGATGAGGTTCTGGGGGACATCGGCGTAGTTGGCGAGCAGCTGCTTGGTGTCCTTGGGGAGGCAGTAACCGCCGTAGCCGAAGCTCGGGTTGTTGTAGTGGCTGCCGACCCTGGGGTCGAGGCTGACCCCCTCGATGATCTGTCGCGGGTCCAGGCCGTGCGTCGCCGCGTAGGTGTCGAGCTCGTTGAAGAACGCGACGCGCATCGCGAGGAAGGTGTTGGCGAAGAGCTTGACCGCCTCCGCCTCGGTGCTGCCGGTGAGGAGCACCGGGACGTCCTCGTCGAGGGCGGCCTCGGCGAGCAGCCTCGCGAACTTCTGTCCGCGAGGACCGGTGTCGCCGACGACGATCCGCGAGGGGTGGAGGTTGTCGTGGAGGGCCCGCCCCTCGCGGAGGAACTCCGGGGAGAAGATGATCGCGTCGGTCCCCAGCCGCTCGCGCAGGTGCGCGGTGAAGCCCACCGGGACGGTGGACTTGATGACCGCGGTCGCGCCCGGCTCGATCCGGTGGACGTCGCCGACCACCTGCTCGACGCTGCTCGTGTCGAACCGGTTGGTCCGCTCGTCGTAGTCGGTCGGCGTCGCGACGACGACGAAGTCGGCGCCGCGGTAGCCCTCCTCCGGGTCGGTGGTGGCGCGGAGGCGGAGCCGGTCGCTGCCGAGGTGCTCCTCGATGTCGGGGTCGGCGAGGGGGCTTCGGCCCCGGCGGAGCAGCTCCACCCGCTCGGCGTCGATGTCGTAGGCCACGACGTCGTGACGGCGGGCGAGGAGCACGGCGAGCGAGAGGCCGACGTAGGAGGTTCCGACGACGCAGATCCGGGAGGTCACCGGGACAGCCTAGGTCGTGCCTCGCGGGTCACAGCGCCGGCCGCCGCACGCTCCTAGGCTGGGGGCGTGGCCGCG
Organism: Phycicoccus sp.; assembly: GCA_035702545.1. Taxonomy (GTDB): domain Bacteria; phylum Actinomycetota; class Actinomycetes; order Actinomycetales; family Dermatophilaceae; genus DASSQJ01. The sequence goes on along the minus strand of DASSQJ010000172.1, from coordinate 6,138 downwards.
GGGGAGGTGTCCTCCCCGGGCGCCGGCGACGACGCGCCCGGCGCGTCGCCGCGGCTCGGGCCGCTCCACGAGGTGCTGGCCCTCCGCACCTTCCGGGGGCTGTGGCTCGCCGGGACCCTGTCGAGCTTCGGCGACTGGCTCGCGCTGCTCGCGACGACGAGCCTCGCGGCGGCCCTCGCCCAGGACCGGTTCGGCGCCTACCTCGCCGTGTCCGGGGTCTTCATCCTCCGCGTCCTCCCCGCGCTCGTCCTCGGCCCGTTCGCCGGCGTGGTGGCCGACCGGCTGGACCGGCGCCGGACGCTCGTCGTCGGCGACCTCCTCCGCGGCACCCTCTTCGTCTCCATCCCCGTCGTGGGGACCCTGTCGTGGATGTACGTCGCGGTCGTGCTCTCCGAGTGCGTCGGCCTCTTCTGGAACCCGGCGAAGGACGCGACGGTCCCCAACCTCGTGCCGGCGCGGCGCCTCGAGCTGGCCAACCAGCTGGGCCTGGTCTCGAGCTACGGCACGGCGCCCCTCGCGGCGCTCCTCTTCTCCGGCCTCACCTTCGTCGCGGGGCCGCTCGCCGAGCACGTCGCCGCGATCGGTCCGTCGGGGCTCTATCTCCCCGTCCACCTCAACGGGATCACCTTCTACCTCAGCGCCCTCGTCGTCTCGCGCCTCACCTTCCCGCCGCGGCCGGCGACGCAGGCCCTCGCGGGGGAGCCGGTCCGGCGCACCCTGGCCGACGGGCTGCTCCTCCTGCGCGAGCGGGCGGTCGTCCGGGGCCTCGTCGGCGGCATGCTCGGTGCCTTCGCGAGCGGCGGCGTCGTCATCGGGCTCTCCCGGCAGTTCGTCGACGGCCTGGATGCCGGCGCCCCGGCCTACGGGCTCCTCTTCGTCGCCGTGTTCACCGGGATGGCCGTGGGCCTGGTCGCCGGGCCGCACCTGCTCGGCGGGCTCGCCCGGACGCTCGCGTTCCCCGTCTCCCTGGTCGCCGCGGGGATCCTCCTCGTGGTCCTCGCCGCCGTCCCCCTGCTGCAGGTGGCGCTCGTGGTGGCCGGACTGCTCGGCGGATGCGTCGGGCTGGCCTGGGTGGTCGGGTACACCCTGCTCGGACTCACCGTCGACGACGCGGTGCGGGGCCGGACGTTCGCGCTCGTCCAGACCCTCGACGGGGTCGTCCTCGTCCTCGCCCTCGCGCTCGCACCGCTGGTCGCCGCGACGTTCGACGACGTGCTCGGCCTCCCGCGGACCGTGGAGCTCGGGGCGCTGTCGTTGACCTACACGGGGACCGCCCTCGCCTACGTCGGGGCCGGCGGGGCGATGGTCCTCGTCGGGTGGTCGGCGTGGCGGACGATGAACGGCCGGGCCGCCGCAGGCCCGGGCGGCAGCGGTGGGGCATGATCGGGAGGCACCCGCGACCCCAGGAGGGCACACGTGAAGTTCGGACTGTTCATCCCGCAGGGCTGGCGACACGACCTGCTCGGCATCGACCCGCTCCAGCACTGGGGGGTCATGGCCGGGCTGGCGCGCCGAGCCGACGGCATCGAGGACTGGTCCTCGGTGTGGGTGTACGACCACTTCCACACGACCCCGCGGCCGAGCGAGGAGGCCACCCACGAGGCCTGGACCCTCATGGCCGCCTTCGCCGGCGTCACCGGACGGGTGCGCCTCGGGCAGATGTGCACGTGCATGTCGTACCGGGAGCCGACCTACCTCGCGAAGGTCGCGGCGACCGTCGACGTCGTCTCCGAGGGCCGCCTCGAGATGGGCATCGGCGCCGGCTGGTACGAGGACGAGTGGCGCGCCTACGGCTACGGCTTCCCCCGCCCGGGCGAGCGCATCGCCCGGCTCCGCGAGGGCGTCGAGATCATGCGCCAGATGTGGACGACCGGGTACGGGACGCTCGACGGTGAGCACTACCAGGTCGACGGAGCCCGGTGCTTCCCGAAGCCGCTGCAGGGGACCGGCCTCGTCGGCAGCCCGCGGAACGGGATCCCGATGTGGGTGGCGGGCGGCGGGGAGCGCAAGACCCTGCGCATCGCCGCCGAGTACGCCGACTACACGAACTTCAGCGGGATGCCCGAGGAGTTCTCCCACAAGAGCGAGGTGCTGGCGGGGCACTGCCGGGACGTGGGCCGCGACTTCGACGAGATCGTCCGGAGCGCGAACTTCAACGTCGTCATCGGTCGGGACGAGAACGAGGTCCGCGACCGCATCGGGTGGATCCGCGACCACTACACCGCCGCGGGCCTGCCGGAGAAGGTCGTCGAGTCCACCGTCCGCTCCTTCGAGAACGGACCGCTCGTCGGGACCCCCGAGCAGGTCGTCGAGACGCTGCGCGACCTCGAGCAGCGCGGGATGACGTACGCCATCACCTACTTCGTCGAGCAGGCCTACGACCTCGGCGGCGTCGAGCTCTTCGAGCGGGAGGTCATCCCCGCCTTCGTCGACCGCGAGCCCCACGGCCGGATGTGGCACCTGATCCACGGGGAGTGAGGATCGGGTCGGTGCGGGACCCCGGCCCCGGAGCGGCCGTGGGTACCCGCGAGTAACATTGACGACCATGAGCGGAAACCCGGACTTCGACACCTACCGGCTCTCCGAGGACCACGAGGCGATCCGCGAGGCGGTCCGCGCGGTGGCCGAGGACAAGATCGCGCCGTACGCCGCGGCCGTCGACGAGAAGGCGCGCTACCCCCAGGAGGCGCACGACGCCCTCGTCGCGAGCGACTTCTTCGCCCCGCACGTCCCCGAGGAGTACGGGGGCGTCGGCGCCGACGCGCTCGCGACCTGCATCGTCATCGAGGAGGTCGCGCGGGTCTGCGCGTCCTCCTCGCTGATCCCTGCCGTCAACAAGCTCGGCTCCATGCCGCTGCTCATCGCCGCGAACGACGACCTCAAACAGCGCTACCTGCCGCCGCTGGCCGCGGGGGAGACGACGTTCTCGTACGGCCTGTCCGAGCGCGAGGCCGGTTCCGACACGGCGGCGATGAAGTGTCGCGCCGTGCGCGACGGCGGCGACTGGGTGCTCAACGGCCAGAAGGCGTGGATCACCAATGCCGGTGTCTCGCAGTTCTACACGGTGCTCGCGGTCACCGACCCCGACGGCCCGCGGGGCAACAACGTCACCGCGTTCGTCGTCGAGAAGGACGACCCGGGGTTCACCTTCGGCGAGAAGGAGCACAAGCTCGGCATCAAGGGCTCGCCGACGCGCGAGCTGATCTTCTCGCGCACCCGCATCCCGGGCGACCGGGTGGTCGGCGAGGTCGGCGCCGGGCTCAAGCTCGCGCTGGCGACGCTCGACCACACCCGCGTCACCATCGGCGCGCAGGCGGTCGGCATCGCGCAGGGTGCCATCGACCAGGCACTCGCGTACGTCAAGGAGCGCCGCCAGTTCGGCAAGGCGATCGCCGACTTCCAGGGCATCCAGTTCATGCTCGCCGACATGGCGATGGAGCTGGAGGCGGCGCGGCAGCTCGTCTACGTCGCGGCCGCGAAGTCCGAGCGCGGCGACGCCGACCTCCCCTTCTTCGGAGCGGCCGCCAAGTGCTACGCGTCGGACGTCGCGATGAAGGTGACGACGGATGCCGTGCAGCTCCTCGGCGGAGCCGGCTACACCCGCGACTTCCCGCTCGAGCGGATGATGCGCGACGCCAAGATCACCCAGATCTACGAGGGGACCAACCAGGTCCAGCGGATCGTCATGGCTCGTCAGCTCCTCAGGGGCTGACGGCGGGCACGAGAGAGGGCCCCGGGCGCGTGCCCGGGGCCCTCTTCCTCGTCGGCGGCTAGTACCAGCGGCGGGTGGACCCACCGATGGGGACGAAGTTGAGGATGAGCCCCACGATGATGAGGATCACCCCGATCCACAGCAGGATCGAGATGCTGGCGAGCCAGCCGATGAGGGCCAGGATGATGCCCAGGATGACCATGCGTTCTCCTCCTCGGACGGAGCCCGTCTCCGCCTCTGCATCGGACGCTACCCATCCGCGCGCCTCGCGTGTGGGGGAGGTGCAGACGACTTCGAGGGGCGTTTGAGCCGTCAGGAGGAGGAGCAGATGTCCTCGCTCGCGGGGCGGGTCGAGATGCTGGGGGCGGGGGTCGGCGCGGCGGCCGTCACCGTGGGCTTCGGCAGCGGTGCCGTGCCCAGCCGGTTGGGGACCTCGACGACGTTGGCGGCGCCGCGGCCGAGCGTGACGCGGATCGTCGTGCCCAGGCCGCTCACCTTCTCCGTGCGCGCCCCCGGGAAGGCCGCCGCGACGGTCCGTGCGGCCTCGGCGCCGTCGCCGGAGTACTCGACGAGGGTGCCCGTGCCGCCCGCAGCGGTCGCGTTGCCCGACTGGACGTCGGCGAAGCCCTGGACCCGCAACGCGGCACGGGCCTGCGCGGCGAGGCCGGGGGTGCCCGACGCGTTGAGGACGAGGACGGAGATGTCGGCGGGGGAGACGGTGAGCGGGGTCGCCGTGGGCGAGGCGGTGGCCGTGCCCGGGCCCTCGTTCACCTTGTGGTCGGCACGCAGCGCCTCCCAGATGACGTCGGCGGAGGCCTGCCACTGCACCCGGTTGGGGTCCGCGGGGTAGACCTCGTTGGGCACGGTGAGGAACTCGATGTTCTTCAGCCCGATGCCCCGGACGCTCTCGGCGAGGTCCTTCATCGTCCCGAGCCCGAAGCCGGGGTCGGTCGTCAGCGACTTGGTCGCCGCGTCGAGGAAGGAGAACAGGCGCGCCGGCTGGACGAGCAGCTGGCTCGAGGTCGCCTCCTGGGCGACGGAGGAGAGGAAGGCCTGCTGGCGGGTGATGCGACCCAGGTCGGACCCGTCGCCGATCGACTTGCGGGCCCGGACGTACGCGAGCGCCTGCGTCCCGTCGAGGCGGTGTCGGCCGGGGCTCAGCTGGAGGTGGGCGTTCTTGTCGTCGATCGCCTCGGTCGTGCAGACCTCGACGCCGTCGAGCGCGTCGACCATGGACTGGAAGCCGCGGAAGTCGACGACGGCGTAGTGGTCGATGAAGACCCCGGTGTTCCCCTCGAGGGTCCGGATGAGGCAGCCGATGCCGCCGATCTTGTAGTTGTGGTTCCACTGTCGCGTCACCCACTGCGCCTTGGGGGCGCTCGGGGAGCAGTCCGGTGGTGCCTTCGTCATCGAGTCGCGCGGGATGGAGACGACCGTCGCCCAGGTCCGGTCGGCCGACAGGTGGACGAGGAGGTTGGTGTCGGAGTGCTGGCCGGGGTCGTCGGCGGGCATGCCGATCTCGTCGTTGCCCGGTCCGACCCGGGTGTCGGAGCCGACGAGCAGCAGGTTGACGGCCTTGGTCGCCTGCGGCGCGCGGGTCGGCCGGTCGGTGCCGATGGCGGCGGAGACGTCGACCTTGCTGATGTTCGAGTTCAGCCGCCAGAAGGCGTAGGCGGCCCCGCCGCCGACGACGACGAGGACCGTGACGAGGGCGAGGACCGCCCAGCGGCGCCAGGACCGGCGCGACCCGCCTTGCTCGCCGTGGACCTCACGCCGACGCGGGTAGGCGTCGTCGTCCTCGTGCCCGTCAGTCGACGGCTCGGGGACCTGGTCCACCGCGGACCTCCCTTCGGCGTTCGTGGTCGTCCCCGGGAGGCCCGGGGACGCGGGAGTCTAACCGGCCGGGCTGAGGGAGCCGCCGCTCGCTCAGCGCGGCCTCAGCCGCTGGGGGTGCCGTCGGTGCCCGCGGGAGCCTTCTCCAGGGGGGTGCCGTCCCGCATCATCGCGAACAGCGCGGCGGCACGCTTCTCGTTCCAGATCACCGAGCTGCCCGCGCTCGTCGTCGTGTTCGTCGAGGCCAGCGGCACGACGAGGCTCAGCGAGTCACCCGAGGAGACCCCCCGAAGGGCCTGGAGGACCCGGTAGGCGTCGGTGATCGAGGTGTCCTCGCCGATGACGAGGTTGCCGGCCGCCGCGTGGGTGAACGACCACCACCGCCACGGCAGGAGGACGGTGGAGGGGGTGGCGGCCTGCTTCATCACCGCGCCGAGGAACTGCCGCTGCCGCTCGGCCCGGCCGATGTCGCCCTTGGGGTCGGAGTACCGGGCCCGGACGTACCCGAGGGCCTCTGGGCCCTGGAGGGTCTGGCAGCCCTTGCTCAGGTCGATGTGGGCCTTGGCGTCCTTGATGTCCCGCGGGACGCAGAG
>DASSQJ010000171.1:0-4682 GCA_035702545.1 Phycicoccus sp. | reverse complement strand
ATGCGAGTGGCCGCCGGCTCGATCACGCCGTCCAGCTCGCCGCGCTCGGCCGCGAGGAACGGGCTGGCCACGTTGTACGTGTACTCGCTGGCGAGGCGGGCGCGCACGGCGGCGACGTCCTCCCCGGCCTCCTCCGCGCGCTTGATCTCGCCGCGGTACAGGATGTTGACCGCGCCCTGGGCGCCCATGACCGCGATCTGGGCGGTGGGCCAGGCGAGGTTGATGTCGGCGCCGAGGTGCTTGGAGCCCATGACGTCGTAGGCGCCGCCGTAGGCCTTGCGGGTGATGACGGTGACGAGCGGGACGGTGGCCTCGCTGTAGGCGTAGATGAGCTTGGCGCCGCGGCGGATGATGCCGTCCCACTCCTGGTCGGTGCCGGGCAGGAAGCCGGGGACGTCGACGAAGGTCAGCACCGGGACGTTGAAGGCGTCGCAGGTGCGCACGAACCGGGCGGCCTTCTCCGAGGCGTCGATGTCGAGGGTGCCGGCGAAGTGCATCGGGTTGTTCGCGACGACCCCGACCGAGTGGCCCTCGACCCGCCCGAACCCGGTGACGATGTTCGGCGCGAACAGCGGCTGGACCTCGAGGAACTCCTCGTCGTCGAGGACCTTCTCGATGACGGTGTGCATGTCGTAGGGCACGTTGGGGGAGTCCGGGATGATCGTGTCGAGGACGCGGTCCTCGTCGGTGACCTCGAGGTCGTTCTCGCCGCCGAAGACCGGCGGGTCCTCCATGTTGTTGCTCGGCAGGTACGACAGCAGCGCCTTGACGTACTCGATGGCGTCGTCCTCGTCGGACCCCATGAAGTGCGCGACCCCGGACTTCGTGTTGTGGGTGCGCGCCCCGCCGAGCTCCTCGAAGCCGACGTCCTCACCGGTGACGGTCTTGATGACGTCCGGGCCGGTGATGAACATGTGCGAGGTCTGGTCGACCATGACGGTGAAGTCGGTGACCGCCGGGGAGTACACCGCCCCGCCGGCGCACGGGCCCATGATGAGCGAGACCTGCGGGATGACCCCGGAGGCGTGGACGTTGCGGCGGAAGATCTCCCCGTAGAGGCCGAGGGAGACCACGCCTTCTTGGATGCGGGCCCCGCCGGAGTCGTTGAGCCCGATGACCGGGCAGCCGACCTTCATCGCGAAGTCCATGACCTTGCAGATCTTCTCCCCGAACACCTCGCCGAGGGACCCGCCGAAGACCGTGAAGTCCTGCGCGAACACCGCGACGGTCCGCCCGTCGACGGTGCCGTACCCGGTGACCACGCCGTCGCCGTACGGGCGGTTCTTGTCCTGCCCGAACGCCACCGACCGGTGCCGGGCGTACTTGTCCATCTCGACGAACGAGCCCTCGTCGAGCAGCAGCTCCAACCGCTCCCGGGCGGTCTTCTTCCCCCGTGCGTGCTGCTTCTCGACCGCCCGCTCCGACCCGGCACCCGCGACCAGCGCCACCCGACGCTTCAGGTCCGCCAGCTTCCCCGCCGTCGTCGTCACGTCGATGTCCGGAGGGACGTCGGTGCCACCGATGGAGTGGAGGTCGCTCTTGGCCATGCCCCGAGCCTAGCCTTGGCCCCGTGAGCACGACGCGCGACCCGGAACCCCTCGGCGCCCCGGCCGTGCAGCCCGGCGCGCCGTGGGGTCCCGTCGAGCTGTTCCCCACCCTGGGGTCCACCAACGACGAGGTGCGCGAGCGCCCACGGCCGTGGCGGGTCGTCGTCGCCGAGCGCCAGGAGAGCGGCCGGGGACGGCTGGGCCGCACCTGGTCGACGACGCCCGGGACCTCCCTCGCCGTGTCCGTCCTCGTCCCCGCCCCGGCCTCGGGCCCGGCGTGGGTGCCGCTCTTCGCCGGGCTCGCCCTCCACCGCGCGGTCGAGGAGGTGTCCGGGGTCGCGACGGTCCTCAAGTGGCCCAACGACGTCCTCGTCCCGGCGGACGGTGACCGCAAGCTCGCCGGCATCCTCTGCGAGTGGCTGCCCGAAGGCGTGGTCGTCGGGACCGGGGTCAACGTCGACACCGCCCGGGAGGACCTGCCCCTGCCGACGGCGACCTCGCTGCGGGCGGCGGGCCGTCCCGGGGTCGACCGGGCCGGGCTCCTCACCGCCTACCTGCGCCGGTTCGCCGAGGTGCTCCGCGCCGACACCGGCCCGGACGGCCCGTCGGTCTCCGGGTACCGCGAGGCCTGCGGCACCCTCGGTCGGGACGTCGAGGTCCACGCCCCCGACGGCACCGTGCGCACGGGGACCGCGACAGGCGTCGACGATGCGGGCAGACTGGCGGTCCGCACCGCCGCCGGGACCGAGCCGGTCTCCGCCGGCGACGTGGTCCACGTCCGGGACCGCTGAGAGGAGGGGGGATGCCCGTGACCGGGGACGCCGTGCCGGCCGAGGGACCCGACCTGCCCGGCCGCGTCGAGCGCTCCCTCCTCGGCCGCCCCGCGTCGATCACCCGCAGCGAGGTGTCCGAGGGGACCGGCGTCCCGACGGTGCGCGCCCGGCGGTTCTGGCACGCGATGGGCCTCCAGGTCGTCGACGACGACGAGGCGATGTTCACCGAGGCCGACCGCGAGGCGCTGCGCCGGGTCTCGCGGATGATCGACGAGGGGGTCGTCAGCGAGGAGCTCGCCCTCGGCATGACCCGCGCCCTCGCGCGGACCGCGGACCGGCTCGCCGTGTGGCAGACCCAGCTCGTCGCCGAGTCCTTCACCTCCCCGCTCTCCGAGGAGCTCGAGGGGCGGGACAGCCGGTCGGTGCCCGAGCCGCGCATCGCCTCGGACGCCGCGACCCTGCTGACCCGGATCAGCGACGACCTCGAGCCGCTCATGGCCTACGTCTGGCGGCGGCACCTCACCGGGGCGATCCTCCGGATGCTCGCCGACGCGGACCCCGCGGTCCGGCAGGATCCCTCCGCCCCGCTGCGGGTCATCGGGTTCGCCGACCTCGTCTCGTTCACCTCCTTCGTCCGCCGGATGAGCGAGCGGCAGCTGGCCCGGCTCGTCCAGCGCTTCGAGCTGCTCGCGAGCGACGTCATCACCGAGCACGGCGGGCGCGTCATCAAGACGGTGGGCGACGAGGTGCTCTTCGTCCACACGGACGTCGCAGCGGCCTCCGCCATCGCCCTCGACCTCGTCGACGCGATGGCCGAGGACGACCTCCTGCCGCCCGTCCGGGTCGGGCTGGCGCACGGCCGGGTCGTCTCCCGGCTCGGTGACGTCTTCGGGATGACGGTGAACAAGGCGAGCCGGATCACGGCGGTGACCCCCTCCGGGACCGTCTACGTCGACGACGACATGGCCCAGGCGCTGGGCGCGGTCTCCGGCTTCACCGCGATCGAGCGGCGTCGCCGGATGCTGCGGGGGATCGGGGTCGTGACCCTCCACGAGCTGCGGCGCTCGCCGGGGGGCCGGGGGCCGGTCATCCCCGCTCGGCCTGCCTGACCGGCCCCACGTGGTTACCATCGGCGCATGACCAAGGTGCTCCTCGCCGAGGACGACCCCGCGATCTCGGACCCGTTGGCCCGGGCATTGCGCCGCGAGGGGTACGACGTCGACGTCTGCACCGACGGTGAGTCCGCGCTCAGCGAGGCGCTGCGCCAGCCCGACCTCCTCGTCCTCGACCTCGGCCTCCCGAAGATGGACGGCCTCGAGGTGTGCCGCCGGCTCCGGCAGGAGGGCAGCCAGCTCCCCGTGCTCGTCCTCACGGCCCGGGCCGACGAGGTCGACACCGTCGTCGGGCTCGACGCCGGGGCCGACGACTACGTGACCAAGCCGTTCCGGCTCGCCGAGCTCCTCGCCCGCACGCGCGCCCTGCTCCGCCGCAACGCGATCGAGATCCCGGACCCCGGGACCGAGCCGGTGCTCCACATCGACCCCGACGGGCGCCGGGTCTTCCTCCGCGGCGAGGAGGTCGCCCTCACCGGCAAGGAGTTCGAGCTGCTCCGGGTCCTCGTCGCCAACGAGGGCAAGGTCGTGTCGCGCGAGAAGCTGATGCGCGACGTCTGGGACAGCGCCTGGTACGGGTCGACGAAGACGCTCGACATGCACATCTCGGTGCTCCGCCGGAAGCTCGGCGACGACGCCGCCCACCCGCGCTACATCACCACCATCCGGGGGCTGGGCTTCCGCTTCGACTCCCCGGACGAGTGAGGGGCGCGTGCGGCGGGTCATCCTCGCCGTCGCCCTCCAGGCGGCGGTCATCAGCCTCCTCGCCGTCCTCGCCGGGGCCGCGCTGCTCGCCGTCCAGGCTGGTTCGCCCGAGCTCCCGTGGTCCGGTGCCGCGGTCGCGGGGGCGGCGGCCGGTGCCGTCGTCGTCGCGCTCCTCGCCTCCGCGCTCCTCGCCCTGCGCCGGGCCGACCGGGTCGGTGCACTCCTCGAGACGCTGCGGCAGCGGGCCGAACGGCTCGCGGGCGGCGACACCCGCCCGGTCCCGCTGACGACCGGGATCGAGGAGCTCGACCGGCTCGACGAGGCCCTCGTCCGGGGTGCCCAGCACAGCGCCCGTCGGCTGGCGTCCGAGCGCGACTTCGCCGCCGACGCCTCGCACCAGCTGCGGACCCCGCTGACGGCGCTCCTCATGCGCCTCGAGGAGATCGCGGCCACCGACGACCTCGACGTCGTCGCCGAGGAGTCGACGATCGCCATCGCGCAGGTGGAACGGCTCAGCCGGGTCGTCGACGACCTGATGAGCCGCA
>DASSQJ010000170.1:0-11561 GCA_035702545.1 Phycicoccus sp. | reverse complement strand
CCGTAGGTCGGGAAGACGGACGACCCGGCGACGTAGAGGTTGTCCATCGAGTGGACCCGGGAGTCCGGGTCGACGACCCCCTGCCGGGGGTCGGCGTGCATCCGCGTCGTCCCGAGGTGGTGGTGGGCGCCGGTCACCAGGGTCGTGCTGTCGAGCCGGGCGGTCCACTCGAGGTGTCCCGCGCCCGAGGCGCGCACGGCCCGGTCGAGCACCCGGACCGAGGCCTCCGCGGCCCGGCCGTCCGCCTCGGTCATCTGCCAGGTGACCCGCGCGACCGGCATCCCGAGGTCGTCGCGGCCGGTGCCCAGCCGGACCCGGGACTCGGGGTTGGGTGCCTGCTCCCCCATGTGGCCGACGACGAGGGTCCGTCGGCCACGTCCGAGCGCGCGTCGGGCCAACCCGGGCGCCTGGCCGACGGCCGCGACCGCGTTCCCCACGTGCGAGCCGAGGTGGGGCAGGAGCGGACGACGGCCCCACGCCTTCCGCAGCGTCGAGATCGACTGCCCGGACGCCGAGGCCATGACGTCGAGGCGGGACGCGACGTGGAGCGTGCAGTTGTGCAGGCCGAGGTCTCGCTGCACCTCCTCGCGGAGCCGGAGCGCCCCGATGAGGCCGTCCACCGGGCCGAGCGCGTCAGCGGCGGCCCGGGCCTCCGGGGACAGGAGGAGGACACCTGCGGGGAAGAGCATCCGCTCGGCGAAGTACCGGCCGACGAGGTCGTGCTCGTTGCCGATGCCGGCGCCCCCGTCGGCGAGGAGGAGCAGGCGGGCGTTCTCGATCCCGCCCGTGGCGAGGACGACGGCGCGGGCCCGGACGAGCAGCCGGCGTCCGTCGGCGCCCACCGCGACGACTCCGTCGACTCGCCTGCCCGTGCCGTCGGTCGTGAGGTCGACGACGCGGGTCCGGGGCATGAGCTGGACGAGCGGCGAGGCGGTGAGGTCCCGACGTCCCTCGACGAGGGCGAGCGTCGGCTGGCGGAAGACCGTGGTCTCGAGCTCCTCGCCCTGGAGCGCCCCGATTCCCGCCGGGAGCCTGCGGCGGAACTCCTGGAGGTCGTCGTCGTACACCGGGATGCCGCAGAGCGCCGCGGCGCGCTCGTAGTAGGGCTCGAGGTGCGCCCGGTCGAAGGGCCAGCCCGACTCGGGCAGCCAGTCCCGGGCCTCGAAGTCGATCGGGTCGAGCGGCCGGGACATCCAGCCCTGCTCGGCCACCCGGTGGTGCCGGAGGGTGCCACCGACCGCGCGCACGCGCGAGTGGTCGAGGCGGTGGATCGGGTAGCCGTCGCTCTCGCCGCGGCTCTGCCGCTGGGTGCGGCGGTCGACGTCCTCGCCCCCCGCCTCGAGGAGGCACACCGCGACGCCCCGGGCCGCGAGCTCGCGGGTGACCGTCAGCCCGGCCGGCCCGGCGCCGACGACGCAGACGTCGGCGAGGACGTTCGCGGTCCAGGCGCCGACGGACCCCATGCCCACGTCCTCCGATCCGAGCGTCCCTGCCCTGGTGCGCCCCGACGGGGCCAGCGGCTCGATGCTAGGGATCCCGGGCGGTGCGGCACCCGTCCTTCGTGCACATTGCGGCCGGACGGCTGATCCGCACGGCCACCCGGCCGATCCGGGGGCCCTCCACCGCCGGGACCGACCCGTGACCGCGCCGTCCGGCGGATGCCGACGCCCGCCCGGCGACGGGCCCGTCGCCGGCGCTTGCCGAGCCCCCATCACGGGTGTTGGTTGGACCAGCCGGCCGACGCGCGCCGGCGACCCCGAGGAAGGACGACGATGGCCACGACCCCGGACCCCGCCCTGTCGCACACCGCCGGCGTAGCCGAGCCGGCACTCCTCGAGCAGACCATCGGCGACAACCTCGACGCCGCCGTGGCCGCCTGGGGCGACCGGGAGGCGCTCGTCGACCGCGCCCAGGGCGTCCGGATGACCTACACCGAGCTCGGCGCCGAGGTGGACCGCCTCGCCCGGGCCCTGCTCGCCGCGGGCCTCGAGAAGGGCGACCGGATCGGCATCTGGTCCCCGAACACCGCCGAGTGGGTGCTCACCCAGTTCGCGACGGCCAAGGTCGGCGCCATCCTCGTCAACATCAACCCGGCCTACCGCACCCACGAGCTGACGTACGTCCTGAACCAGGCCGGCATCCGGGTGCTCGTCACCGCCGAGTCGTTCAAGGGCTCGGACTACGTCGCGATGGTCGAGAGCGCCCGCGGCGAGTGCCCGGCCCTGGAGGAGGTCGTGGTGGTCCGCGGCGAGTCGTGGGACCGTCTCCTCGCCCGTGCCGACGAGGTCAGCCCGGAGCGCCTCACCCTGGCCCAGCGCGACCTGGACCCCCACGAGCCGATCAACATCCAGTACACGTCCGGGACGACCGGGTTCCCGAAGGGCGCGACCCTGTCGCACCACAACATCCTCAACAACGGCTACCTCGTCGGAGAGCTCTGCCGGTACACCGAGGCGGACCGGATCTGCATCCCGGTGCCCTTCTACCACTGCTTCGGGATGGTCCTGGGCAACCTCGCGGCCGTGACGCACGGCGCCTGCATGGTCATCCCGGCGCCCGGCTTCGACCCGGCGGCGACCCTCGCGACGGTGGCCGAGGAGCGGTGCACCTCGCTCTACGGGGTGCCGACGATGTTCATCGCCGAGTGGGCCCTGCCGGACTTCGCCTCCTACGACATCTCCTCGGTCCGGACCGGGATCATGGCCGGCTCGCCGTGCCCGGCGTCGATGATGACCAAGCTCATCGAGTCCGGGATCGAGGAGATGACGATCTGCTACGGGATGACCGAGACCTCGCCGGTCTCGACCCAGACCCGGACCGACGACTCCTTCGAGCGCAAGGTCGGCACGGTCGGGGCGGTCCACCCGCACCTGGAGATCAAGGTCGTCGACCCGGTGAGCCGGGAGACGGTGAAGCGGGGAGAGCCGGGCGAGTTCTGCACCAAGGGGTACTCGGTGATGCTCGGCTACTGGGAGGAGCCCGAGAAGACCGCCGAGGTGCTCGTCGACGGCTGGATGCACACCGGCGACATCGCCGTCATGGACGACGACGGCTACGTCCAGATCACCGGCCGGATCAAGGACATGGTTATCCGCGGTGGGGAGAACATCTACCCGCGCGAGATCGAGGAGTTCCTCTACACCCACCCCGACGTCGTCGACGCCCAGGTCATCGGCGTCCCCGACGAGAAGTACGGCGAGGAGCTGTGCGCCTGGGTGCGGATGCGGGAGGGCGCCGCGCCGATGACGGCCGAGTCGCTGCGCGAGTTCGCGAGCGGCCGGCTCGCCCACTACAAGATCCCGCGCTACGTCAAGGTCGTCGAGGAGTTCCCGATGACCGTCACGGGTAAGGTGCGCAAGGTCGAGATGCGCGAGCGGACGGTGTCCGAGCTCGGCCTCTGAGCCGCAGGGCCAGGCCGGAGGGGGCCGGCGTCAGGACCCGGCGGGCCGCACCGCCCTCGGGGGGACCCGCCGCGGGTAGGTTGTCCGCCGATACCCCCCGGCGCCGACGACAGGACAGCCCATGACGACCGGTCAGCTCATCCTCATCATCCTCCTCGTGCTCGTCGCGGCCGTCCTCGTCGCCGTGATCCTGCGCCGGGGCTCCGCCCGGCGCGAGGAGCAGCGGGTCGAGGCCGCGGACCTGCGCTCCCAGGCGGAGGCGGTCGCCCCGACGGTGGCCGGCCGGGCGGCGTTCGCCGAGCAGGCCGAGCAGCGGGCCGACGTCGCCCGCGCGGAGGCGGAGGAGAAGGCGCGAGAGGCGGCGCGCCTGTCGGAGGAGGCCGCGGAGCAGCGGCGTGCCGCCGAGGCCGCCCGTCAGGAGCACGAGGCCATCCTGCGCCGCGCCGACGACGTCGACCCGGACGTCAAGGAGTCCGAGTACCCGCCCGTGCCCGAGGACGCCCGTCCCGAGCCCGCGCCGTCCGTCGCGGCGGCTGCCGCCTCCGACGGCGAGCCTGCGACGGACGCCGAGCCGGCCGACGACGACGACGACCAGCCGATGACGCGGGCCGAGCGGCGCCGGGCGCGGGAGGAGGCGGAGGCCCGCGGCGAGGAGGTGCCCGAGGGCGCCGAGACGGCCGAGGAGTCCCGGTGGGCGAGCGGGCCGGCCGCGCCCGTGGCCGGTGCGGCGGGTGCGGCGGCCGTCGGCACCGCGGCCTGGGCTGCCGACGACGAGCGGGGCGGCCCCGACGAGGAGCGCAGCGCGCGGATCGCCTCGGCCGCGGACTACCGGGACGACGTGGAGGGGGACCAGGTGCGGGCCGCCGACGACGTTTCGACCGGCACCGGAACGGGCACGGAGGGGGGCATGGACCATGATCAGCGAACTGCCCTGACGACGGACGTACCCGAGGCGGAGCCGGCTCGCACCGCGACGGAGCGCGCCGACGCCGACACCGACATCGCCGCGGAGGCGCAGTCGCCGACCGGGGAGTGGGGCGGACCACGGGAGGGAGAGGGCGCCGCCGCCGCGGCCGCCGGCGGGTCCGCGGTCGACGAACCCGGGTCGGAGGGCGCCGGCCTCACCATGGTCGACGACACCGACGCGTACGCCGCAACGGAGCCGGTGCTCGCCGAGGACCAGGCACCCCCCGTCGAGCGGGAGCGCCCCTCCGACGAGGAGGCCGGGACGGCAGACGGCGGCGAGCGCCTCGGCGGCGGCGCGCCGTCGGCGCTCGGGGCCGAGCAGGGAGCGACGGTGGCCGACGTCGAGGAGGAGGGCACCGATGCGGTGGTCCTCACCGACGTCGAGTCCTACGCGGCGACCGAGCCCGTCCTCGCCGACGGCTCGACCGCCGAGGCCCGGCCCGCGGAGGACATCCACGACGGCACCCCGGCACCGGGCGCGGACGAGGAGCAGCCGGAGGCGCGCACCGGGGCCGACCGCTACGACGCCACGCCGGAGCGCGACTGGGGCGCGGACGAGGGCGAGCTCCTCGAGGAGAACCGGGAGCGCGGCGACCGGCTCGCCGCGGACCGGGAGGCCCTCGACGAGGAGTCCGGGACGGAGACGCCGGTCGCCGAGGAGGGCGAGGCGCCGGTCGCCGACGACGGCGGGGCGCCGGTCGCCGACGAGGGCGAGGCGCCGGCTCCGACGGGCCGACGCGTGTCGGAGTTCCACGAGATCCGTGACGGCGGCTTCGGCGTCGGCTCGGCCGCACCGCTCGAGGACGGCGGCCAGCCGATGGGACACCCCATCGCCGCCTACCGGGACACGATGACCTTCCGCGGCCCCGGCGACGCCGGCTACGAGGACACCGACCCGGACGTCTGGTTCTACGACGAGGGCGCCGCCGAGCGGTCCGGTTTCCGCCGGTCCGAGGGCTGAGCGCACCCGTTCCCCACCCTCCGGCGCGCCGCACCCGAGCGGGTGCGGCGCGCTGACGTGCACCGGGTCACACGAGTCCGCGTCGCGGGGTCCGACCCGATAGGTTCGTCGCGTCCCCGTCCCACGAGGAGGAGCGTCCGTGCGCATCGGTGTCCCGCGTGAGTCCCTGCCCGGCGAGACCCGCGTCGCCGCCACCCCGGCCACCGTGCGGCAGCTGGTCGGCCTCGGGTACGCAGTCTTCGTCGAGTCCGACGCCGGCGCGTCGGCGAGCTTCGACGACGCGGCGTACCAGGCCGCCGGCGGGGACGTCGTCGACGGCGAGGTGTGGAACGCCGACGTCATCCTCAAGGTCAACGCGCCCTCGGAGGCCGAGGTGGCACGGCTGCGGGCGGGGCAGGTCCTCGTCGCCCTGCTCGCCCCGGCCCTGAACCCTGACCTCGTCCAGGCGCTCGCCGCCCGGGGTGTCACCGCCCTCGCGATGGACGCCGTGCCCCGCATCTCGCGCGCGCAGTCCCTCGACGTGCTCTCGTCGATGGCGAACATCGGCGGCTACCGGGCCGTCATCGAGGCCGCCCACGAGTTCGGCTCCTTCTTCACCGGCCAGGTGACCGCGGCGGGCAAGGTCCCGCCGGCCAAGGTCCTCGTCGTCGGCGCGGGGGTCGCCGGCCTCGCGGCGATCGGCACGGCGAACGCGCTGGGCGCGGTCGTGCGGGCCTTCGACGCCCGGCCGGAGGTCGCCGAGCAGGTCGAGTCGATGGGGGCGGAGTTCCTCCGCGTCGACGTCCAGGACCAGGGGGTGTCGGCCGACGGGTACGCCCGGGAGACCAGCGCCGACTTCGACCGGAAGGCCGCCGAGCTGTACGCGGAGCAGGCGGCCGACGTCGACATCATCATCACGACCGCGCTCATCCCGGGTCGCCCGGCGCCGCGACTCATCGACGAGGGCATGGTCGCGTCGGTGAAGCCCGGCTCGGTCGTCGTCGACATGGCGGCGAGCAACGGCGGGAACGTCGCCGGCACGGTGGCGGGGCAGAAGGTCGTGACCGCGAACGGGGTGACGATCCTCGGGTACACCGACCTGCCGGGGCGGCTGCCGACGCAGTCCTCTCAGCTCTACGGGACCAACCTCGTCAACCTGATGAAGCTGCTGACCCCCGGCAAGGACGGTGAGGTCGTCCTCGACATGGACGACGTCGTCCAGCGCGGGATGACCGTCGTCCGCGACGGCGAGGTCCTCTGGCCCCCGCCGCCCGTCCAGGTCTCGGCGGCGCCCGTGGCCGCGCCGGCCCGGGAGGTGGTGGAGGCGCCACCGCAGAAGCAGCGGATGACCCCCCAACGCCGGCTCGCACTCATGGGGCTGGGGGCGGCGATCTTCCTCGCCGTCGCCGCCGTGGCCCCGCAGCCGTTCCTCGGCCACTTCATGGTGTTCATGCTCTCGGTCGTCATCGGGTTCTACGTCATCGGGAACGTCCACCACGCCCTGCACACCCCCCTGATGTCGGTGACCAACGCGATCAGCGGCATCATCGTCGTCGGCGCCATCCTCCAGGTCGGGCACGACAGCCTGTGGATCTCGGTCGTGGCGTTCATCGGGATCCTCGTCGCCAGCATCAACGTCTTCGGTGGCTTCCGGGTGACCGCGCGAATGCTCGAGATGTTCAAGCGTGAGGAGGTCACCCGATGACGTTGCCGCTGACCCTGGTCCAGGGTGCGTACATCGTCGCCGGGCTGGCGTTCATCCTCGCCCTCGCCGGGCTGTCCCGACACGAGTCGGCCCGGGCCGGAAACCGGTTCGGCGTCATCGGCATGGCGATCGCGCTGGTGGCGACGATCTGGGCCGCCACCGCCGGCGTGAGCGTCGCCGAGGTCGGGCCGCTCAACGTGGGCATCAAGGGCTCCGGCTGGCTGGGGCTGGCCCTCATCCTCGCCGCCATGGCCGCCGGGGCGGTCATCGGGCTCGACCGGGCCCGCAAGGTCGCGATGACCGGGATGCCCGAGCTCATCGCGATGCTGCACAGCTTCGTCGGCCTCGCGGCGGTGCTCGTCGGGTGGAACTCCTCCTACGAGGTCGCGCCGTACCCGGCGATCCACGACACCGAGGTCGCCGTCGGCATCTTCATCGGCGCGGTCACCTTCACCGGGTCGATCGTCGCGTTCCTCAAGCTGTCCGCGCGGATCAAGTCCGCGCCGCTCATCCTGCCGAAGCACAACCTGCTCAACCTCGGCATCATCGTCGCGTTCTTCGTCATGACGATCGTCTACGTCAACCTGCCGCACGACGCGACCTTCGGGCGCCACCTGCTGCTCGGCCTCATCACCGCGGTCGCGCTGTTCCTCGGGTGGCACCTCGTCGCGGCCATCGGCGGCGGCGACATGCCGGTCGTCGTCTCGATGCTCAACAGCTACTCGGGGTGGGCCGCCGCCGCCGCCGGGTTCCTCCTCAACAACGACCTGCTCATCATCACCGGTGCGCTCGTCGGGTCCTCCGGTGCCTACCTGTCCTACATCATGTGCCGGGCGATGAACCGCTCGTTCATCTCCGTCATCGCGGGCGGGTTCGGCGTCGAGGCCGGGACCGCCGCTGCCGACACCGACTACGGCGAGCACCGGGAGATCACCGCGGACGCCGCCGCCGACCTGCTCACCGAGGCGAGGTCGGTCATCATCACCCCCGGGTACGGCATGGCGACCGCCCAGGCGCAGCACGCCGTGGCCGAGCTGACGAAGAAGCTGCGGGGCCAGGGCGTCGACGTGCGGTTCGGGATCCACCCGGTCGCGGGGCGGCTCCCCGGCCACATGAACGTCCTGCTCGCTGAGGCGAAGGTGCCCTACGACATCGTCCTCGAGATGGACGAGATCAACGACGACTTCCCCAGCACGGACGTCGTCCTCGTCATCGGCGCCAACGACACCGTCAACCCGGCCGCGGAGGAGGACCCCGGGTCGCCCATCGCGGGGATGCCGGTCCTGCGCGTGTGGGAGGCCAAGGACGTCATCGTCTTCAAGCGGTCCATGGCCACCGGGTACGCGGGCGTCCAGAACCCGCTGTTCTTCCGCGAGAACACCCAGATGCTCTTCGGCGACGCCAAGGACCGCGTCGAGGACATCCTCAAGGCCCTCTGACCCGCCCCACCGAGCGCAACATTCTCTCCGGATGCCGGAACCTTCAGCGGCGCACCGGAACCGTTCCCGCCGCCCGCTGAAGGTTCCGTGCTGCCGGTGAGCGTCGCCTCTGGTACGTGCCGAACAGCGAGCGGTGGGCGGCCGCCGAGGCCGCTGCGTGGCGTCGGTAGGCTGCCCGGGTGAGCGAGCCGAGCACGCCCGACCAGCCCACCGCCATCACCTACGCCGCCGCCGGTGTCGACGTCGAGGCCGGCGACCGGGCGGTCGAGCTGATGAAGGCCTCGGTCCGTCGGGCGACCCGGCCGGAGGTGCTCGGCGGGCTCGGCGGCTTCGCCGGGATGTTCGACGCGAGCGGCCTGCGGGCCTACCGGCACCCGGTGCTCGCCACGTCCACCGACGGGGTGGGGACCAAGGTGGCCATCGCCCAGGCGCTCGACCGGCACGACACGATCGGCCACGACCTCGTGGGAATGGTCGTCGACGACATCGTCGTCTGCGGCGCGGAGCCGCTCTTCATGACCGACTACATCGCGTGCGGGCGCGTCGTCCCCGAGCGGATCGCGGCCATCGTCTCGGGGATCGCGGGCGCGTGCGAGCTGGCGCGGGTGGCGCTTGTCGGGGGGGAGACGGCGGAGCACCCCGGGCTGCTCGAGCCGGGCGAGTACGACGTGGCGGGGGCCGCGACGGGGGTCGTCGAGCGCGACGAGGTGCTGGGGCCGCAGCGGGTCGAGGTCGGCGACGTGGTGCTCGGGCTCGCCTCGAGCGGACTGCACTCCAACGGGTACTCGCTGGTCCGCCGGGTGGTGGCGCACGCCGGGTGGGGGCTGGACCGTCACGTCGACGAGTTCGGGCGCACGGTGGGGGAGGAGCTGCTCGAGCCGACGCGAGTGTACGCGGCGGACCTCCTCGACCTGGTGCGCGCCGAGGACGTCGACGTGCACGCCCTGTCGCACGTGACGGGCGGTGGGCTCGCGGCGAACCTCGCCCGGGTGCTGCCGCCGTCGGTGCACGCGCGCCTGGATCGGGCCTCGTGGACGCCGCCCGCGGTGTTCTCGACGATCGGCGCCCTCGGCAACGTGCCGCAGGCCGACCTCGAGCGGACGTTGAACATGGGCGTCGGCTTCGTCGCGGTGCTCCCTGCGACGTCCGTCGACGCGGCGACCGCCCACCTCGAGGCCCGCGGCATCCGGACGTGGGTCATGGGTGAGGTGCAGGCGGCGGCCGCGGCCGAGGAGGCGGCGGGCGAAGTCGTGCGCGGGGCGAAGGGTGTCGACGGCGGCTCCGTCGAGCTGGTCGGCGCCCACCCGACCCCCTGACCCCGGGTTCTGCACTCCTTGCTGGTTCTGCCGGTCGACACGCCGTGCTCAGGGCCGGTGGTGCGGCCGAACTCGCAATGAGTGCGGACATCCCGGGGTGCGGCAGGCATCCGGAGTTGTTGGCACCGGGATGGGGTGGCGGGCCTCCGTATGCTGCCCCGCATCCGGGATGCGGCGGCCATCCGGATGAGTGCCGGGGCTCAGGTGGGCGAGGCCGCGACCCGTCACGCTGGAGCCGTGACCCAGCCCCATCCTGTCGGCCCCTCGACCCCGGTTCCGACGACCCCCGACGCTCCGGCGGCCAACGGGACGCACCGACAGTGCACCCCCTGGGCAGTCGCCGTGCTCCTCGTGGGCACCTTCGCGCTCGCCGGCTACCTCGTGCTCGTGGTCGCCGCGGCCGCGTTGGCGGCCTCCTTCGCCGCGGCGCTCGGGCTTCTCGACCGCGTGCCACCGCTCGACGTGCCGCGGCTGCTGGCCGACGTCGCCCCCGGCGTCCTCGTCGGGTGGGGGGTCGGCCTCGTGACGGCGCGTGCCCTCTCCGGTGGGGCGGCGCTCGGTCATCGGCTCGCCGGGGTCGCCTCGGGAGTGCTGGGCTGCGTCGTCGGGGCGGCCGTCCTCCGGGCGACGGGCGTGGTGTAGCCGGGGCGGCCCCATCCATCCCGACTCCTTGCCCGTTCGACCGCACCGACGCCCCGAAACCGGTGTGTCGACCGGCAGAAGGAGCAATAAGTGGAAGAAGCGGCGGGGGCGTCAGGCGAGGGTGATCTGCGGGGCGTAGAGCGAGAGGACCGCCAGGGCGTGGGCGTGGTTCTCCGGGGTGGAGCCGGCGCAGGCATCCGCCACCACACGGACGGTCACCCCGGCGTCGGCCATCGGCAGGGCGGTCGAGATGACGCAGCAGTCGGTCGACACCCCGGTGAGGGTGACCTGGGCCGACGGGCCGACGGCGTCACGCAGCACCGGCCACTTCCCGAACGTGCCGGCGGTGAGCACCCGTCCGGCCAGCCCGTCGAGCTCCGGCACGACCTCGTACAGCGGGTCGCCGTCGGGCACCAGGGCGAACGGCCAGTCCTCGTAGTACGCCGCCCACGACCCCCCGAGCGCGGGGTCCGCGACGAACCGGGTGACGATCGTCCGCTCCGGCCCGTACCTCCGCGCCAGCTCGACGATCCGGGGCACGGCGGCCGCCCACATCGGCGAGCCCCACGGCGAGGCGTCGGGGGACGCGAACACCACCTGGGGGTCGATGACGACGAGCCAGCCGTCGTCGGCGGAGGCGGCGCTGGCACTCACCGCGCGGGCTCCCCGTCGGCGGCGCGTGCCGCCACGGTCGGCTCCGCAGCCTCCTGACGACGCACCCGGGCCCGCCGGGCCAGGTACGTGACGAGGAAGCTCAGGACGAGGGCGAGCAGGACGCCGATGTTGGAGTAGGGCCAGTTGCCGTCCCAGTAGGGCGCCCCCTCGCCCTCGGTGACGTAGTTGCCGAGGCCGAGCGGCTCGAGGAGGTAGCCCTGCCAGTTGTTCCAGGCGGCGTCCTGCGCGAAGTTGTTGACGACCAGCCCCCAGCCGACGACCGAGGCCACCACCATCGTGCCGATGGAGACCCAGTCGAAGGCGCCGTAGCGACCGCGGGTGTCGAAGAGGTCCTCGTCGTCGTAGTCGCGCTTGCGCAGCGCGATGTCGGCGATCATGATCCCCGCCCACGAGGCGAGCGGGACCCCCAGGGTGATGAGGAAGCTCTGGAACGGGCCGATGAAGCTCTCGGCGAAGAAGACGACCCAGATCGTGCCG
>DASSQJ010000169.1:0-2335 GCA_035702545.1 Phycicoccus sp. | reverse complement strand
GGGCGGTGAAGCTCCGCGGCGGGGAGTGCCTCGGCACGTTCCAGACCCTCGTGAACCCGGGCCGGGCCATCCCGCCCGAGATCACCGTGCTCACCGGCATCACCCACGCCATGGTCGTGCCGGCGCCCCGCATCGAACAGGCGTTCGCGCACAAGTGTTCGTCTGGGGAAGGGCGGAGCGCTCCCCGGTGAGGACTCTTCACCAGGTCGGCCGCAGGGAGACGGTGCGCCCCTCCGCCCTCGCCGCCGCCAGCACCCCCTCGAGGGCGGCGCGAGTGGTGGCGAGCCGTCGTTCCCCGACGGCGCTCGCCCACTCCTGCTCGATCTCCCGTTGGATGCGGGCCGACGCCTCCAGCGCGGCGTGGCCCCGGGGCGTGAGGGTGATCGGGCGTCGGCGGGCGTCGCCGGGCGCCACCTGGCGCTCGACGTAGTCCAGGGCGACGAGCTCCTGGACGACCTTGGCCACCGCCTGCTTGGTGATGCCGAGCACCGTGGCGAGGGCGCTGGCCGTCACCCCCACGCCGTCGGCGGCGTTCAGGACGTACCCGTGGATCGGCCGCAGGTCGTCGAAGCCGGCGACGGCGAGCCGTTCGTGCATCTGGTCGACCGCCAGGCGGAGCGAGCTGGCGAGGAGTCGTGCGATCGGGACGTCGTCCATCGCCCGAAGATAGACAAAGAAGTTGTCGAATGCTAGAACGTCAACCAAGTTGACCGAAGAGGAGGCAGTGCGGTGATCACTCGACTCGACCATGCGACGGTGCACGTCACACCGAACGCGACCATGCGGCGCTATGCCGGCACCGAGGTGGCCGTCTGGCGCACGGAGATGGGTCCGTCCGCCAGCGGCCCGTCCCATCGGATCGACAGGGACGTGGTGGTCGTCCTCGTCGACGGCGCGCTCGAAGTCCACCTCGACGACGAGGTCGAGACCCTCGATCCCGGAGACGCGGTCCTGATCCCCTCCGGGAGCGTGCGCCGGCTGATGGCGGCCGAGGACGGTGCGGTGACGCTCAGCGCCGCGTTCCCGGGCGGCGTCGCCCGCGTCGGTGACGGGGAGCCGGTGATCGTCCCCTGGAGCCTGTAGGCGCCGTGGGGGTCGGCCGGCCCGGGCGGACCGATCAGTAGGATCGCCGGGTGACCACGACCCGCTACCGCTGCACCGCCTGCGGCAACCTCACCCGCTTCGACGTCACCTCCACCCGCCGCACCCGGGCGTTCCACCACTACACCGTGGGGGGCCAGCTCGAGGTGGAGGACACCGAGGTCCTCGACGAGGTCGTCGAAGAGGTCGCCTGCCGGTGGTGCGGCAACGGCCGCTCGGTCGTGGAGGTCTCCGAGGAGGAGGCGGCCGACGCCGCCGCCCGAGGGGAGCAGGGCAGCTGAACCAGGCCGAGGTCGCGCTGCTGCGCCCGACGCTGGAGGCGGCGTTCGTGGTGGCGCGGGCGGGCCTCGAGGCGAACCCACCGGTTGCCGCGCCCACCGCGCTCCGGCCGTTCCTGTCGTTCCGCCGTCTCTCCGGTCGCGCCCTCGAGCGCGCCCGTCGGGTCCTCGACGAGGACGACGAGTTCCGCGAGAGGGTGCGTGACGCCGTCGGCCGTGACGACGTGGGAGAGGCCGGATGGATCCTCCTCGAGCGGCCCGACGGTTGGCAGGAACGTCTCGAGGAGCTGCTCGGCGGGGCGGTGCGCGAGGCCGACGAGGCCGGCAGCGCGGAGGAGGTCGCCCGGCTGAGCCGGGAGCTGGCCCGCGCCATCGAGGAACGCGACGAGGCCATGGCGGCCACCCGTCAGGCCCGCTCCGAGCAGGACCGGGCGGCCCGAGCCCTCGACGACGCCCGCGCCGGGCGGGAGGCGGCCGAGCAGCAGGCCGCCGCCGCCGCCGAGGAGCTCGACGACCTGCGTCGGCAACGGGCCGACGCCGTCCGCGACCTCAAGGCCCAGGAGGTCCGGGCCACCGCGCGGCTCGAGGAGCTGCGGGCCGCGCAGGCGGCCCTGGCCACGGCCCGCCGAGAGGTCGCCGAGCTCGAGGACGCCCTGGCCGGCGACGTCGACACCGACGCCGCCCGCCGTGCCGCCGAGGCCGGTCCGCCCGAGGCGGCCGAGCCCGTCCGCCCGGTCGACGAGCCCGAGCCGGTGGACCACGACCGGCGCCTCGACCGCGACGCCCTGGCCGCGCTGGTCGCCCGTGCCGCCGACGCCGCCGCCCTGTTGGCGTCCTCCCTGGCCGAGGCGGCCGAGCTCGTCCGCCCGGTCGACGACGGCGACAGCGACGGCGGCGACGGCGACGGCGGCGAGGCGGCTCCACCCCCCGGCGAGCCGGTCGTCGTCACGGCGGCC
>DASSQJ010000168.1:0-6462 GCA_035702545.1 Phycicoccus sp. | reverse complement strand
CACCGGCTACGTCAAGGACGTCGTCCCCCGCTACGAGACGATGCGCGGCCACCGCGTCGAGCGCCGGTTCGGCTGGGACACCCACGGGCTGCCGGCCGAGCTCGAGGCGATGAGCCAGCTCGGCATCAAGACCAAGGAGGAGATCCTCGAGCTCGGGATCGAGACCTTCAACGCCAAGTGCCGCGACTCGGTGATGAAGTACACCGACGAGTGGCGCGACTACGTGACCCGCCAGGCCCGCTGGGTCGACTTCGACAACGACTACAAGACCCTGAACAGCACGTTCATGGAGTCGGTGCTCTGGGCGTTCAAGACCCTCCACGACAAGGGCCTGGTCTACGAGGGCTTCCGCTGCCTGCCGTACTGCTGGAACGACCAGACGCCGCTGTCCAACCACGAGCTGCGGATGGACGAGGAGGTCTACAAGAACCGGCAGGACCCCGCGGTCACCGTCGGGTACCGGCTCGAGACCGGCGAGCTCGCCCTCGTCTGGACGACGACGCCGTGGACCCTGCCGAGCAACCTCGCGATGGCCGTCGGCCCCGACATCGACTACGTCGTCGTCGAGTCCGACGGCCCGACCGGGCGCACCGAGCGCTACGTGCTCGCCGAGGCCCGCCTCGCCGCGTACGCCCGCGAGCTGGGGGAGGACGTCGCCGACCGGGTCGTCGCCCGGATGAAGGGGAGCGAGCTCCTCGGTCGCTCCTACACCCCGCCGTTCTCGTACTACCTCGGGCACGCGAAGTCACACGTCGTCCTCCCGGCCGACTACGTGACGACCGAGGACGGCACCGGCATCGTCCACATCGCGCCGGCCTTCGGTGAGGAGGACAAGCAGCTCACCGACCAGTTCGGCATCCGACCCGTCGTCCCCGTCGCGGCGGACGGCCGGTTCACCTTCCCGGTCGCCGACTACGAGGGCCTACACGTCTTCGACGCCAACCCGCTCGTCATCGAGCACCTCACGGCCGCCACGCGCGGGGAGGGCGACCGCGGCTCGGTGACCGAGGGGACCGTCCTGGTCCGCCGCGAGACCTACGACCACAGCTACCCGCACTGCTGGCGCTGCCGCGAGCCGCTCATCTACATGGCCGTCTCGTCGTGGTTCGTCGAGGTGACGAAGTTCAAGGACCGGATGGTCGAGCTGAACCAGCAGATCACCTGGGTGCCCGAGCACGTCAAGGACGGCCAGTTCGGCAAGTGGCTCGAGAACGCCCGCGACTGGTCCATCTCGCGGAACCGGTTCTGGGGCAGCCCGATCCCGGTGTGGAAGTCCGACAACCCCGAGTACCCCCGCATCGACGTCTACGGGTCGTTCGAGGAGCTCGAGCGCGACTTCGGCCGGATGCCGCGCAACGAGAGGGGCGAGCCGGACCTGCACCGGCCGTTCGTCGACCACCTGACCCGGCCGAACCCCGACGACCCGACGGGCAACTCGACCATGCGGCGCGTCGAGGACGTCCTCGACGTCTGGTTCGACTCGGGCTCGATGAGCTTCGCCCAGGTGCACTACCCGTTCGAGAACGCGGAGTGGTTCGAGCACCACTTCCCGGGCGACTTCATCGTCGAGTACATCGGGCAGACGCGCGGCTGGTTCTACACGCTCCACGTCCTCGCGACCGCGCTCTTCGACCGCCCGGCCTTCT
The DNA here is from genome assembly GCA_035702545.1 of Phycicoccus sp. Classification (GTDB taxonomy): domain Bacteria; phylum Actinomycetota; class Actinomycetes; order Actinomycetales; family Dermatophilaceae; genus DASSQJ01. The sequence goes on along the minus strand of DASSQJ010000168.1, from coordinate 4,816 downwards.
CGTCGTGCGTCAGCCACGGCATCGTCCTCGGCAGCGACGGCCAGAAGATGAGCAAGTCGCTGAAGAACTACCCCGACGTCACCGAGGTCTTCGACCGCGACGGCGCCGACGCGATGCGGTGGTTCCTCATGTCGAGCAGCATCCTGCGCGGCTCCAACCTCGTCGTCACCGAGGAGGGCATCCGTGAGGGGGTGCGGCAGGTCATCATCCCGCTGTGGAGCAGCTGGTACTTCTTCAGCCTCTACGCCAACGCGATGCACGGCGGCGCGGGCTACGACGCGCGCTCGTCGACGGCGTCGACCGACCCCCTCGACCGATACCTCCTCGCCAAGCTGCACGACCTCGTCGTCACGGTCACCGCGCAGATGGACGTCTACGACATCCCGGGTGCGAGCGAGTCGGTCCGCGGGTTCGTCGACGTGCTGACGAACTGGTACATCCGTCGCTCCCGGGAGCGGTTCTGGGACACCGGTTCCAGCGACTCGTCGACCGCCGAGGCGGCGTTCGACACCCTCTTCACGACGCTGGAGGTGCTCACCCGGCTCACCGCCCCGCTCCTCCCGCTCGTCACCGAGGAGGTCTGGCGCGGCCTGACCGGCGGGCGCTCGGTGCACCTCGCCGACTGGCCGTCGGCAGACGACCTCCCCGCCGACCCCGGCCTCGTCGCCGCGATGGACCAGGTGCGGGCGGTCTGCTCGGCCGGTTCCTCGCTGCGCAAGGGGGAGGGCCTGCGGGTGCGGCTGCCCCTCGCCGGTCTCACCGTCGTCACGGGCGACCCGTCCGGGCTGAAGCCCTTCGCGGGCATCGTCGCCGACGAGCTCAACGTCAAGGAGGTCACCGTCCTCGACGTCGCCGAGGCCCACGAGTCCGACTTCGGCATCGCCCAGCGGCTGACGGTCAACGCCCGTGCGGCCGGGCCCCGGCTCGGGAAGGACGTCCAGACCGCCATCCGCGGCTCCAAGACCGGCGACTGGTCCGTGGCCGGGGACGGCGCGGTCACCTCCGGTGGCCTGGCGCTGCTCGAGGGTGAGTACACGCTGGAGACCGTCGTCGACGACTCTTCCGGCGGCTCCCACGCCACGGCGATGCTGCCCGGCGGCGGCTTCGTCGTCCTCGACACCGAGGTGACGCCCGAGCTCGAGCTCGAGGGCGCCGCACGCGACCTGGTCCGCGCGGTCCAGCAGGCCCGCAAGGACGCCGGACTCGAGGTCTCGGACCGGATCGCCCTCGAGGTGGCCGGCGCCGAGTTCGTCTACCGTGCGGTGGTCGGCCACCGCGACCTCGTCACGGGCGAGACGCTGACGAAGCACCTGTCGGTGAGCCCGGACCTCGACGCCCTCGAGCGCGACGGCGAGGGCGTCACGGAGGTCGTCGTCGGCGAGAGGTACCCGGTGCGGCTGCGGGTGCGCCGGTACTGAGCGGGGGCCGCTCCGCCGCCCGCCCCGGTAGTTCGGGGTCACCCCGAACTACCGGGGCGGGCGGGCGCTCGAGACGTGACTTCTCCCGCCTCGCACCGACTTGATGGCGGTGCATCGCGGGGGAAAGCGGTGCGGGGTGGCCGGCGAGCCAGCGCCGACCGCGCGTGGTCGTGGGGTTGCGCGCAGCCGGGGGATGATGGACCGGTGAGTCCCGCACCCGACGCCGCCCAGCGCGAGGCCGCGCGCCAGCTCGAGCTCCGCAAGCGGATGCGCGAGGTCGAGGAGTCGATCCTCGCGCGTGCTCCCGAGCACGACCTCGAGCCGTCACTCGACCGCATCCGGGCCGTCATGGACCTGCTCGGCGAGCCGCAGCGCACCTTCCCGGTCATCCACGTCACCGGGACCAACGGCAAGACGAGCACGGCGCGCATCATCGAGTCGCTGCTGCGGGAGATGGGCCTGAAGACCGGGCGGTTCACCAGCCCGCACCTGCACTCGATGCTCGAGCGGATCGCGGTGGGCGGGCGTCCCGTCGACGCCGAGCGGTTCCTCGCTGCGTACGACGACGTCATTCCCTTCGTCGACGCGGTCGACGCCCGCTCGGTGGAGGAGGGCGGCCCGCGGATGACGTACTTCGAGGTCCTCGTGGCGGTCGCCTACGCCGCCTTCGCCGACCTGCCCGTCGACGTCGCCGTCGTCGAGGTGGGGATGGGCGGGTCCTGGGACGCGACGAACGTCGTCGACGCCCAGGTCTCGGTCGTCACGCCGATCGACGTCGACCACCGCCACTTCCTCGGCGACACCCCCGAGCAGATCGCGGTCGAGAAGGCCGGGATCATCAAGCCCGACGCGATCACCGTCAGCGGGGTCCAGCCGGACCGCGACGCCGCGGAGGTCCTCGTCGAACGCGCCTCGGAGGTCGGCGCGCGGATCCTGTTCGAGGGGAACGACTTCGGGGTGACCGCCCGGGACGTCGCCCTGGGTGGCCAGCAGATCTCGCTGCGGGGCGTCGCGGCTGACTACCCCGACCTCTTCCTCCCGCTGCACGGCACCCACCAGGCCTCGAACGCCGCGGTCGCGGTCGCCGCGGTCGAGGCCTTCGTGGGCGGCGGGGAGCGGCCGCTCGACATCGAGGTGCTGCGCGCCGGCCTCGCGGCCGTGGAGTCCCCGGGGCGGCTCGAGGTCGTGCGCCGCAGCCCGACCGTCCTCGTCGACGCGGCCCACAACCCGGCCGGCGCCCGGGCCCTCCGGGAGGCGCTCGCGGACTCGTTCACCTTCGTCAAGCTCGTCGGCGTGCTCGCGGTGATGAAGGACAAGGACGTCACCGAGATGCTCGAGGCGCTCGAACCGGCCCTCGACGAGGTCGTCGTCACGCGGAACACCTCGCCCCGCTCGATGTCCCCGCGTGAGCTCGGCGAGATCGCCGCCGACATCTTCGGCGAGCACCGCGTCACCGTCGTCCAGGACCTCCCGGACGCCCTCGACCGGGCCGCCGGGCTGGCCGACGAGGGCGGCGTCGGCGGGGGAGTGCTGGCCACCGGCTCGGTCGTCACCGCCGCGGACGTCCGGCTGCTCCTCGGCGTCACCGAGGTGTGACGGTCCCGTCGTCGGTGTTCGCTGCGGCATGCTGCGCCCGGCGGGCCAGCTCCACCCGGTTGGCGCTGCCGGTCTTGCGCAGGATGTTCGAGACGTGCGAGCTCACCGTCTTCTCGCTGAGGAACAGGGCCCGGGCGATCTCCCCGTAGGTCCGCCCGGCCACGACGAGAGCGAGGACCTCCCGCTCGCGCGGCGTGAGCCCCGGCCACGGTGCATCGCCCGCCGACGGCAGGTCGTGCCCGTCGGTCCCCTCGAGCGGGATGCGGGCGGTCTCGCCGAGCGCCGCCACCTCTCGGCGCACCGGCTCGGCCCCGAGCTCCGTGGAGAGCTCCCAGGCGCGCCGCAGGAGGGCGGCGGCCTCCGGGCGTGAGCCGGCGTCGCGGACGAGGAGGCACTCGCCGGCCCGGTAGGCCGCGTACGCGGCGTCCCAGGGCAGCATCCCGTCGAGGAGCTCGACGGCCCGCCGCCAGCGGTCGGCCTCGTCGTCGGCCTGCCGGGCACGGGCCACCTCCGCGGCGTAGAGGGCATCGATGGCGTCGAGCTGGTGGGTGTACCGGTCCGAGGGGAAGGCGATGTCCTCGATGACGTGGGGAAAGCGCGTGACGAGGTCGTCGAGGCGCTCGGTCACCGGGTCGAGAGGGGCGCCGGCGCCGCGCGCGGCCTCCGCCTGGTCCGCGAGGGCGCGGGCAGCCAGGGGGCAGAGCCACTCGCAGAGCGTGGGAGGGACCCCGGGGGACAGGGCGCCGGTCATCGCCGCCTCGTAGGCGCCCTGGAGGTCGCCGCGCCCGAGCCGGACCATGGCCCGGACGGCGTCGAAGTCGAAGTTGAGGAACCCGGAGGTCTCGGCGAAGAGCTCCTCGGCCCGGGCCAGGTGGTCGTCGGCCTCGTGCTGACGGCCCTGGAGCACCGCCAGCCGGGCCGCGGTCAGGCGCGTCTCCACGTCGGGACCGGCTCCCGGATCCGACCCCAGGGCGACCCGGAGACGCTCGGCGCACCCCTGCGCGTCCCCGATGTTCAGCAGGGCGCCGGCCTCGCTCGCGGAGAGCCACGCGACGTACGGGTGCGGGGCGCCGTAGGCGGCGAGCTGGTGGCGTCGCTCCTCGCACGTGCGGGCCCACTCGACGGTGCCCCAGGCATCGCCCCCGTTCGCCTCCCACAGCGTCGCGTGGACGAAGCACCACCAGTCGCGGGCCTCGGCGGCGGCGGCCACCCCCATGGCCGCCAGCTCGACGCCACCCGGCAGCCCGGCGAACGTCCGCGCCATGGACGCTGCGGCACAGGCGTAGCCGAGTGCCCGCGGATCGCCGGTCGACTCTGTCCTCTCGAGGGCCAGCTCCGCGGTCTCCGCCGCCCCCGGCTCGTCCGCCCAGAGCGCGGCGTGGGCCACCTCGGCGAGCGCGTAGGCGTGCTGCCAGCTCTCCGGCGCGTGAGCGGTGAGGTCGGCGGCCCGCCGCATGGGCTCGACCCGGAGGAAGCCGCGGCCCGTTGAGAACCGCAGGTGCTCGTGTCGCACGAGGAGCTCGCAGACGAGAAGGGAATCCCTGGTCTCGTCCAGCCCGGCGAGCATCCCCTCCACCGCCTGGAACTCGCTCTCGTGGTCCCCGACCGCGGCGGCGGCGTGCCGTAGCCGGTCGAGCAGCTCGACCCGGGTGTGCTCGGCATCGCCCACGAGGTCACGCAGCTCGACGAGCCGGCGCAGGAGCGCCAGCTCGGCCGTGGCGTCCCCGAGGTCTTCCGCGAGCTCGGCGGCGCGCAACGTCCACGCGTAGGCGTCGGCGGGGTGCTCGGCCATGAGATGGTGC